>CALICC010000063.1 GCA_938049325.1 uncultured Ilumatobacter sp.
TGCCTTGACCGCCGTCGCGTTCATCGGCATCCGCCCCGTGATCTGCCCGAGACCGGGGATACCGCCGAACCGCATCACAACCGGAACGGTCTCCATCGGCACGCCCATCGACCAGCTGTACAGCACGACGCGGTCGATCCGGTCGGGCGCAGCCGCCGCCGAACGCAAGGTGAAGAAGCCGCCATACGAGTTGCCGATCACGTGAGCCGACGGCACGTCGAGTGCGTCGAGCAGATCGGGGACCAAATGGTCGGCAGCCCGCTTGACCGCATCGATCGACGCACTCCCCGCGTCGCCGGGCATCGGGTCGCTGAGCCCGCATCCCGGCCGATCGAGCAGGATCAGTCGAAATCCGGTCAGGCTCTGGGCCAGGTTGACCCAGCTCGCTCCGGCCGCCGATGCGCCATGGATGAGAACAACGGGCGGGCCCTCCCCGAGTTCTTGGACACGAACCGAGACGTTCAGCTGCTCGAGATGCACACGTCGCTCGGTCGGTTGGAGGTCAAACGACTTCCACAACCGTTGTTCAGCGGCCCGATATTTGGACTCGTTCATGCCCATGACGCAGTCTCGCGCGATCGCCACGGCGCATGACGCCGATTGTGCCGGAGGCGAAGCAGCGATCGACTGGTGCCGGTACAGGGTCGCTCAGACGCCGAGCAGTCGCACGAGGAGATCGGCGTAGTAGATCTGACCCGAACCGTTGAGGTGGATGCCGTCGTCGTAGAAGCAGCCGCCAGGGCACTGCGGTCCGAGCACCGCCCAGTCGAGCACGGTCACGTTGCCGTACACGCTCGGGAGCGCTCGGATCTTCTCGTTGTTCCCGGCGATCCAACCGCGGTCGGCCTTGCCGGTCACGAAGATCACGATCGGCACGTCAGCGAGGATCGCCATCATCGAATCGAGTGACGCTTGAGAGAACGAGCCGTTCGTGCCGAGGTGGACGATGACCGCCGCACCGAATCTGCCATTGTCCTTGATGCTCTGCAATTCGGGGAGAGCAGCGGTGAACTGGCGGCTCTGGATGGCGTCGACGACGATGCCGCGCTGCGTCAACTCCTCAGCCGAGCCTTTCATCACGGAGTCACCGAAGCCGATGAGACGCAGCGACGGAGGCTCACCCTGCGGTGGCACGGTCAGCGCCGTCAGCCCCGCCAGATCGCTGACGACGCCGAGCGATGTGACCGCCGGCGGCGGGGGCGGGTTGGTCGGCGGGGGCGGTGCAACGGTCGTGGGCGCAGGGGCAACCGTGGTGGGCGCAGCTGTAGTGGGCGCGACCGTGGTCGGCGCAGCGGTTGCATCGGGTCCGGCCGGAGGAACTCCGGCCGCGGTCGTCGGCGGTGCACTGGTCGGCGGTGCAGTCGTCGGCGGTGCGGTGGTCGGCGCCACGGTCGTCGGCGGCGGCAAGGTGGTCGGGATCTCCTTGCCGGGGCTGTCGGAGGCACGCCGGTCGGGCACGACGGCATCGGCATCGCCGAGGTTGACGGTCGAGGCCTCGTTGCGGTCGAGTTCGTCAGCGATCTCGTTCTGTTCGAGCCCGGCCGTCGCGAGCGAGGTCCCAGCAAAGATCGCACCGACCGACGCCACGGCGAGTCCACCGACCAGACCTCGGCGCGCTCTCGCACTCGAGCTGGTTCGCGCCCGGCGAAGCATCGCCATGAATGAACCGGTACGTATCGGTGTCTCGACGAAGCGGTACGACAGCTCCGTGATGATCACCGTCAACACCATCGCCGTCAAGAACTCCGACACCGTCAGCTTGTTGCCGGCGAACTTCCGGATCGCCTGGTAGATCGGCCAGTGGTAGAGGTACAACCCGTACGAACGCTTACCGATCCATACGAGGACCGCGTTGCCGAGCAGTCGGTTTGATCGAGCTCCCGGATGACTCACCGCGGCGATGATCACGACCGTGAGACACGACGAAACGAAGAGCCCGCCGCGAAACAGGCGAGCGTCAGCTGCCCCATCGGGACCCACGAGGTAGATGTTCCAGCACATCCAAGCGAATCCGAGCAGCGCCAACAGTGCGAGAGCGTCGAACACGACGCCCTTGTTGCGCAACGGTCCGCGCATGATGGCAAAGGGACGCCACAGCATCGCAAAGGCGGCACCCAGCAGAATTCCCGACGAGCGGGCGAACGTACCGATGTACAAGAAGTCGAGCTTCGAGATCGGTCGATCACCGATCCACCAGTAGGCCTCCGGCGTGGCTTCGGGCTCGCCGATCACACCAGGGTGGAAGAGCAAGGCGCTGATGATCGCCACCGCGAATGCTGCGACGAACAACCACCGGCTGGCACCAGCGATGCTGCGCGTCCCGCGCCGGCCGAGCAACACGACCATCACCAGCGGCCACACCACGTAGAACTGTTCCTCGACGGCGAGGCTCCAGAGGTGTCGCAACGGCGCGAAATCGAAGGCCGCCGTGTAGCCGAGGCCAACGAACAACTGATACCAGTTCGACCCGTAGAAGAAGCCGCCGATCACGTCGCCGCGCAGCTGGCCGACCGCCTCTGGTTCGAAGAGCGCCGTGTACAACGTGACGAGCAACATCAACACGAAGAGTGCCGGCAGCAACCGTCGCGCTCGACGCTTCCAGAAGTCGACGAGTGAGACGCGATAGGTGCGTTCGCGCTCGGCGATGATCAGCAGGGTGATCAGGTAGCCGGAGATGACGAAGAACATCTCGACGCCAAGAAATCCGCCGGGGAGCCAGGTCGAGTTGGCGTGGTAGATCATCACGGCGATCACCGCGAGCGCTCGCATGCCATCGAGGCCCGGCAGGTAGGGGACGCGGCTGATCTGAGCGTTGTGCTCCCGAAGTGACACGCGGGACTCTGTTGGCGGCGCGAACGTCGTCATCGCATCATCAGTATCGTCGCCGGAGGGCGCCAAGTTGAGTCACGTCGAGCCGCGCTCGATCGGCGGCAGCGGTAACGCAAACGGTCGATCAGATGCCGAACACGCCGGCGACGAGGCTTGCGTAGTAACGACGGCCGGGCGGATTGAGGTGAATGCCGTCAGCGGCGAAGCAGTCGCCTTCGCAGGCATCGGTCAAGCCGCCCCAGTCGAGCACGGTGACGTTGGGGTACGCCGCGGCGGTGTTGAAGATCAGTTCGTTGTTCGAGGCCGCGAGCTCTCGGTTCGCGGGAAGCTCGTTCGTGACGAGCACCACGAACGGCACTTCCGTGACGGCGGCCATCATCTGGTCCATCCCCGACTGGCCGATGTTGCCGTTGGTCCCGAGGTGGATGAGCAATTGATCGGGGACGATGCCCTCGTTGATCAATCGTTGGACATAGTCGAGACCGTTGACCCAGGCGCGACTCTCGATCGCGCTCACGTTGAAGCCGAGCTCGTCGAGCTGCTCGGCAGCACCGAGCATCACGGAGTCACCCACAGCGATTCGGCCGCCGGTGGTTGCCGCCGGTGGCGGTTCCGTACTGCCGGGGACCGGAACGACGCTGCCGTCCTCGGTCGGGGCGAGCTCTTCGGCTCCAGCGTCGTCAGGCAGCGGCGCGGCTTCCTGCGTCGGGTCGACTGTTTCGAACTCGTCGCCAGCCGGCACCGCGGGTTCGGTGACGATCGGACCCTCGTCGGCTGGATCCACCGGCTCGTCGTCGTCGCAGTCTCCGGGGATCAGCAAATCACAGGTGAACTCTTTGCCCTGCTCGCCGATGCGTGCGGTGTCGTTCTGAATGAGTTCGGCGGTGGCCATGCTGCCAACGGCAAAGACACTCAGTGCCAGCGTCAGTGCACCGCCGCCGAGTACCGCCTTGCGCTGCCCGTCGGTCAGACCCCGCGAACGCTGCCCCGCTCGCCGAGCTCGGAACCAGTCGCCGAGCTTGCCTTGACGGATCGGCGTCTCGACGTAGCGATACGAGAGTTCGGTGATGATCGCCGTGGCGACCATGGCCAGCACGAATTCGTGGAACGCCAGCTTGTTCGCCGCGATGTTGCGGATGATCTGGTAGATCGGCCAGTGGTACAGATAGAGGCCATACGAGCGCGTGCCGATCCACAACAGCACCGGCATCGACAAGACCCGCCCGGTGAATGCACCGCGATGTGTCACCGCCGCGATGACGGCCAACGTGGCGATACCGGTGAAGAACAAGCCACCCCGGAAGAGGAAGGCGTGCACGCCCTCGGCTGGCGAGAAGCTGACGAACCAACACATGGCGGCCAGCGCGACGAAGCCGAGCATGGCCGCGGCATCGAACATCGCCCCTTTCTCACGCAGTGGGCCGCGCATGACCGCCTGCGGACGCCACACCATGGCGAACGCCGCGCCGAGCAGCAATCCGCCCGCCCGCGAGAACGTCGAGAGATACAGCGCGTCGGGCTTCGAGATCGTGCGCTCACCGAACGTCCAGTACGCCTCGGGCGTGAGTTCCGGCGACTGCTGCGGACCGGAGTGATGCAGCACCGCCACGATGACGGTGACGGCCACCGCAGCCAGGAACAACCAGCGGGCGATCCCAGCAATTCGACGACTTCCGAAGCGGGTGAAGCCGAGCATGACGAGCGGCCACACCACGTAGAACTGTTCTTCGACGGCCAGGCTCCACAGGTGGCGCAGCGGCGCGAAGTCGCTCCCGGCGCTGTAGCCCGCGCCGATGAAGATCTGGTACCAGTTCGAGCCGTACAGGACGCCGGCGATCACGTCGCCGCGCAACTTGCCGAGCGTGTCGCGCTCGAACAGCGACACCCACACCGCGAGCAGCAGCATCATCACGAACAGCGCCGGGAGCAGGCGTCTGAATCGGCGCAGCCAGAACTGGCCGAGATCGATCGCGCCGGTACGTTCGTGTTCGGCAATGAGGAGCAACGTGATGAGGTAGCCCGAGATCACGAAGAAGACTTCGACGCCGAGATAGCCGCCAGGCAGCCAGTCGCTGTTGGCGTGGTACACCATGACCGCGACGACCGCGATCGCTCGGATGCCGTCGAGTCCGGGCAGGTACGGAAGCTGACTGATCTGCGCGTCGTACTGCTCGAGACGAGCGACGGGGCGCGTCGGACTGTCGGCGTCAGAAAATTGGGCGTCAGTGGTGGCAGTCACGCCCCACCAGTATCGCTCAGGCGACGACCAAATCGAGGTTCACGACGATTTCTTTGGCCGTCGCGGCCCGATTCAGCGTGTAGAGGTGCAAACCGGGCGCGCCCGCATCGAGCAGGTCCTGGCACAGCTGCGTTGCCGCTTCGACGCCGAGCTTGCGCACGTGCTGGGGGTCGGAGCACCCTTCGAGACGGTCGGTGAGCCACGTCGGGACTGCGGTTCCGGACAGCTCGGCCATTCGAGCGACCTGCTTCACGTTGGTGACCGGCATGATGCCGGGCACGATCGGCTTGTCGATCCCGAGCGCTGCCATCTCGTCGACGAGTCGCACGTAGTGCTCGACATCGAAGAAGAACTGTGTCATCGCAAAGTCGGCCATGCGCATCTTCTCGGCGAGATGGCGCCGGTCGGACTCACGCGAGGCGCTCCGCGGATGCACTTCCGGATGTGCGGCGACACCGATCGAGAAGCAGTCGGTGGTCGCCACGTCGTGAATCAGGTCGAGCGCGTAGGTGTAGTCGCTCTTCGCCGGCGTGCCATCGGCCGGAGCGTCACCACCGAGTGCGAGGATGTTCTCGACGCCGTTGCGGCGATAGTCGACGAGCAGGCTGGCGACCTCGGTTCGGGTGTGCCCCAAGCATGTCAGGTGCGCCATGGGTTCGAGGTCGGTATCGGCTCGCATCCACGACACGACACCGCCGGTCCGGTGGCGGTCGGAGCCACCCGCGCCGTAGGTGATCGAGACGAAGTCGGGATTGAGCGCTTCGAGTTCGCCGACAGCCTTACCGAGCGCCATGGTGGCGTTGGGCGTCTTCGGTGGGAAGAACTCAAACGAAACCGTGCGTTTGGCAGCGAGAAGGTCGCCGATACGAGCCATGACGACAAACTAATCGCTGTCGTACACCGTTCCACATCGTGGAACGAATGGAACCGTTCCGCATCGTGGACCGCCATGCGTCCGCGTGCGATCAGTGACGGAAGTGGCGCTGTCCCGTGAAGACCATGACCACGCCGTGCTGGTTCGCCGCGGCGATCACTTCGTCGTCGCGGACCGACCCGCCGGGCTGGATCACGCACGACACACCGGCGCCCACCGCTGCTTCCAAGCCGTCGGCGAACGGGAAGAACGCGTCACTCGCGCACGCGCCTCCAGCTGCTCGACCGTCAGCGCGCCCTGCGGCGATACGGGCCGAGTCGAGCCGGTTCTGCTGCCCGGCGCCGATCCCGAACGCTTGACCGTCCTTCGCGTACACGATTGCGTTGCTGCTCACGGCCGCACACACCTGCCATGCAAAGTCCATGTCACGCCATTGCGCGTCGGTCGGCTGCGCCTCGGTGACGACACTCCAACCGTCGTGGCGACCGGCCACGACGTCAGGCTGCTGCACCAGCAACCCGCCGTCGACCGGGCGCATGTCGAAGGGCAAGGCGGAAGGCGCGCTGGCGCTCATGACACGCAGATTCTTCTTCGCGGTGAGGATCTCGAGCGCATCGGGCTCGAAGTCGGGAGCGATCACGACCTCGGTGAAGACCGACGACAGCGGTTCGGCCATCTCCTTGGTCACCGTCCGGTTGGCGGCCACGATGCCGCCGAACGCGCTCACCGGATCGCATGCATTGGCCGCGACGTAGGCCGCACCGATGTCATCCCCCACGGCAACACCGCACGGGTTCGCATGCTTGACGACCACGACCGCCGGCTCGTCGAAGCGATGGACGAGACGCCACGCAGCTTCGGTGTCGAAGACGTTGAGGTAGCTCAGTTCTTTGCCACCGTGCTGCGTCATGGAATCCCACCAGCTCGTCGCACCCACCTGGCGGTATCGCGCGCCTTCCTGATGTGGGTTCTCGCCGTAACGCAGGTGCTGCGCCTTCTCGAGCGACAAGTGGATCGACTCGGGAAGAATCTCAGCAGCGGCAGCGTCGTCGTCCACGGTCTCCGACTCGTCGAACCAGGTCACGATCGCGGCGTCGTACTCCGCCGTGTGTGCGAACGCGTCGCGAGCGAGCCGGCGCCGGGTCGCTTCGCTCAGCGCTCCGTCCGCGTTGAGCTCGGCGACGACTCCGTCGTAGTCACCCGGATCGACGAGCACACCGACGAAGGCATGGTTCTTCGCAGCAGCGCGCACCATCGCCGGGCCGCCAATGTCGATCATGTCGACCTTCGACGCCGGTCCCGCACCGTGCTGGAAGTTCGACGTGTCGGCGCCGAACGGATAGAGATTGGCAACGACCAGATCGATGGGAGTGATGCCATAGGCGTCCATGTCGGCCTGATGCTCGGCATCGGTCGGGTCGGCGAGGATCCCGCCGTGCACCTTCGGGTGCAGCGTGACGACACGATGACCGAGGATGGCCGGCACGCCGGTCCACTCGACCACGTCGGTCACCTCGACGCCCGCGTCCGCAATCGCCTTCGCGGTTCCTCCCGAGGAGACGAGCGACCAGCCGAGGTCGGCGAGCGACTTGGCGAGGTCGGCAACACCGGATTTGTCGTACACGGAAAGCAAAGCAGTGGGCACGACGCCGACCGTAGCGAACTCGCTTCGATCATCCCAGCTGTTCGCGTGAGGAATCTGCGTCGCAGCGACGCAGATTCCTCACGAGTTGCCCCGGTCGCGTCGCGCCGATGGTCGGTATCGTCGACTCGTCGGCCATGCGCCCGCTCGACCCGCCACCTCGGGTTCCGGAAGTCTCACGTCATCCCGGATCGAACGGAGTGCGCATGCTCATTCTCTCACCCTCACTCAGCCGTGATATCGCTCGGTGCCACGGCATCGTCACCACATCACAACTCCTCGTCGACGGATTCAGCCTCGACCATGTCCGACGTCAGGTGCGCGCCGGAGCCCTCGTGTCGATGCACAGCGGCGTGTATCGGATCGCCACGTCGTCGGACACGTTCGAGTCGCGCTGCGCCGCGGCGTGTGCGGCCGATACCACCGCGGTGATCACCGGAATCGCCGCCGGCCACCTTTGGAAGTTCCGTCACACACGAGCGCCCGCGTTGCCGATCGTCACGGTCGCCCACGACCGCAACCCACTCAACCGCGGCGTCATGCTCCGACGCTCCAACGTGCTGCACGAACACGACAGAGTTCAACGACCCGACGGCATCGTCGTCGCCAGCCCACCACGGACCTGGTTCGACTGCGCCCGCGACCTCGACGACGAGACATTCGAAGCCGTGACCGAGTGGGTCCTCGATCACCACGCGTCGATGCCGACACTCTGGCGAACGGTGCGCGAACTCGAGAGCCGCGGCCGCCCGGGGCTCGCACGCGTGCGGCGAGTGATGTCGCAGCGCTCCGTCTGGCAGCGGCCCGCCGGGTCGAAGCTGGAGCTGCGCGTCCTGCGAGCGCTGCGCAGGCGCGGCGTTCCCGAACTCGTGAGGCAGCATCGGATCCGGCTCGCCAACGGTGTCGTCATCCACCCTGACGGTGCAGATCCGACGGTTCGCTGGGCGATCGAGATCGACCACGTGACCTGGCACGGCGGCCGCACCGATGCGCAACGCGACGAGGCACGCGATCGCGGACTTCGGCGCATCGGCTGGCAGGTCGAGCGGGTCACCGATCAGGAACTGCGTGACGACTTCGCCGCCGTCATTGCCGACATCGCCGAGCTCCACCGCCTGCGCACTCGCGAGCTGGCGGCCTGAGCATCGCCAAAACG
>CALICC010000064.1 GCA_938049325.1 uncultured Ilumatobacter sp.
AGTCGTCGTCGCCGATGATGACAACGCCAAGGCCGCCGAACGACGTGTCGATCGTTGCGTTCGCCGACGGATTGGTGAAGCTGATTGGCACCCACTCACCGAGGAAGAACGGCACTTCGTCGATCGTGTCGCCGAGAACGGTGATCGGCACGAACACCTCGGTGACCCCGGCCGGGAACACCGCCGTGCCCGATGCGGCGATGTAGTCGAGCCCCGGCGTGGCGAGGCCGGTGGCGCCGGTGTCGAACGTGGCCCATTCGACGGTGATCGGCGTGGACCAGGCTTTGTCGAGCGTGACCGGAACCATGGCGACCTGGCTTCCCGTATCGCCTTCCGGACCACCGATCGCACCGGGGAGAATCACGGGCAACGCTTCGAGGTCGAGGCCGACGACCACGGGATCGTGGTCGCTCGACTTGAACTCGTCACCAACGGCCTGGCCGGGTGGGTTGAAGTTCTGGTAATCGAGCGCAAACGGCTCGTCGGCGTTGATGTGCCACGTCGCGGCCCCGGTCACCTGACCGGAGAGCGCCGTGTTCGCCAACGCATAGTCGAGCGAGCCGTGCTCGCCGTCGAACACGTAACTGTGCCCGCCGTCCGCCCAGCTGTTTCCTGTTCCGAGCGTTTCGACGACGTTGCTCCAGCCGAGACCCTCGAGGGTCGTGACGGGATCTTCGTTTGCGTAGGCATTGATGTCGCCCAAGATGATCGCGTTGTGCGCACCGCTCCCGGTCGGGTCGGCGTCCATCCATTGCCCGAGCACGGATGCTGCGGCAGCTCGGGTCAGGTTGCAGTTGCCTTGGAAGTTGGGATCTTCGACATCGATGCCTGCCCCGTACGGAGCGACCCCGAACGCCGCATCACCCGGGTTCGACACGTCATCGCACGACGAACCCTTCGACTTCAGGTGACTGACCGACACGGTCAGACTCTCACCTGACGCCGTGTGCTCGAAGGTCTGTGCGAGCGTCGGGCGGTTCTTGTCATCGATGTAGGCGGGACTCACGCTGCTGTCGAGCACTGCGAAGCCGCCGTCGAGGGTCACGGTCGCCGTGTCGTACATCAGCCCGACGGTGATGGCGTCGGTGCCGATGAATCCGGTGGCCACGTAGGCGTATGTCCGGGTGGAGGCTGCGTTGACCTTGGTGACCAGATCGGCCACCGCCGCGTCGGTGGCGCTGTTCTCGAGCTCGACGAGTCCGACGATGTCGGCATCCAGCTCGGTCAGTGCTGCCACGATCTTCGCCGACTGCAGGTCGAATTCGGCCACCGTGTCGGCACCGCGACAGTCGGCCGGGTTCGACGGCGGACCACATTGGTCCGAGCCGGTGTCGATCGTGACGAAGTAGTTCAACACGTTGAACGAAGCAACGGTCAGGTCACCGCCGACTGCCGGCACACCAGCGGGGCGCGGCGTGCGGTTGATGGTGACGGCACCGTCGGGATCGTTCGGATCGAGGGTGTTGACGGGGAGCACCTCGTACTCACCGAACGCGAAGTTGACCACGCCGTTCAAGCCGGTGACCTCGTCGCCGCTGCGCAGCGTGTTGTCAGGTCCGCCGAGGAACGGGGTGGGCTCGGGGTTCCACGAGGAGAGCCCCGACGGGAACGACTCGTTCTCGTCTTCACCGTCGTCGAGGACGACGCGGCTGTCGAGGTTCAGCTGACGCTGGCTCGCGGCCGCAGCGCTACCGACTGGGTTGGTCTGGTTGGGATGATCCTGCGCGCCGATTGCCGACAGCTGCACTTCACCGAACGACCCCAGAGGGAACAGACCGGTGACGAACAGGCTTTGGCTGAAGCTGACCGACATCCCTTCGATGGCTTCCCAGTCGACGACGGGGTCACCCACTGCCGTCGGGACGGTCGGAGTTGCAGGTGTGGGCGCCGTGTTGCCCGACGACACGACCGTGATGTCGGTGACCGACGCGATCTGTGTCTGCGTGAAGAACTCGGTCACGGTACCCGTGACCGACACCAGGTCGTTGACGGCGACGCTCGTGCCACCCGGGGCATACACGAAGATGCCTTCGGACGTGGCCGGGTCGGCGTCGGCGTCGGCATCTTCTTCCTGGACGAAGAAGCCTTCGAGCGGCTCGTCGTTCACCGGGTCACCGGTGACGATGGTCTGGAAGTCACCGACGACGATGCCTTCGATCGTGACGATCGATCCGACGAGCGGGCTGGCGGTGCCGTTCCCCTGGATGTCGTGGATGAGCTCCGTCGATGCAGAAGGTGGCGTGTTGAGCACACCGGGGCTGGCGGGCGCCGGGCCCGTCCAGACTCCGCTCAGGAGTTGGATCGACTGACCGATCGGTGTCGCGGATGTCTCCGACACACCGAGGTCGGTACTGGTGAGGCCGGCGGCGGGACCATCGGTTGCTGCGAAGGTCCCCTCGTAGCTGACGAACTCGATGACCGTGTTGGTGTCATCGACGAGTGCCACCGCGTCGGGACCGTTCTGGATGGAGGACGGCGGAGCGAAGTCGACAGCTCCGGAGCCAGTTCCTTCGTCGTCGATCGACCCCGACAACGCGATGGTGCCGTACGAGGCACCGTTGCTGCCGTTGTACAGCTCCAGGCTCCATCCGGTCAGGTCGGTGCCCGCGGGACCTTCGACTTCGACGAACTCGCCGACGTCGGTTCCCGAGTTGTCGTAGTGGATCTCTGAGATCTTCACGCTGGGCGTCGAGCCACCAAAGCTCTGACCGACGTTGACCGCTCCGGGCGACTCACTGGCAGGACCCGTCCACGAGAAGTCGCCCGCGGTTGTTCCTGATCCGGTGAGCTGCAACGAGCTGCCGATGGGCGTCGAACTCGTCTCGCTCACGCCGATGTCGGTACTGGTCTGACCGCTCGCTGTGCCACCCGTGGCGACCAGGGTTCCTTCGTAACTGAGGAACTGCACCAGTGCGCTCGATGCATCGATCAGTGCGAGCCCGTCGGGCGAACCGTTCTGGAGTCCGTTCGTGGGAAGCGCAACCGAGATCGTGCCGTACCCACTGCCCTCGTCGGCGATGACACCCGAGAGCGATTCGGTGCCGTACAGCGATCCGTTGCTGCCGTTGTAGAGCTCGACGCTCCACCCGGCGAGGTCGGTACCCGCGGGTCCGGCGATTTCGAAGAACTCGCCGACGTCGCCGCTGGCGTTGTCGTAGTGCAGTTCGTTGATGAAGACCGTCGATGACGATCCCGGCACGGCAACGGCTGGCGAACCGACGCCAACGGTCGCAGCGGATGCTGCGACCAACACTGCGGCGACGGCGATGTGCCGGCGACGCGGCCCACGATGAACTGAACCCTTGAACTGCATGCGTCGATCCCCTTTGGCGGAAGGCGGTGTGGATCGAGTTGTCGGTCCACACCAAAGCGGTATGCGCCGATGGTAAACCCTCTGCGCCGGGCGTGCTGACAAACTGCTCGCGAGCGTCGGTCCAGCCGGTCCGAGAGCCAGGTTCGAGTCAGTAGAGCCTCACGGTCGTGCGACGCGGTCCGCTTCCACGACCACGTACTTCGATGCGTCGCCGTGCTCCGACGCGTCGCCCGAACCGACGACGAACAACGCCCACCCGCGGGGCTCGAGTTCGACGTCGAGCGTTGCCGACCGTGATGTCGATCGACCGCGCCAGTCGTACACCACCCGTTCGTTGCCGAGATCGAACCGGTCGACGATCGGCCCACGCGTCGATGCCGTGTTGATCGCGAGCACGTACGTCCACACTTCCGAGCCCACGGTTGCCGTCGTCGTTGCCCACATCAACCGCTCACCACGCTCCGGCGCTCCGAACAGGCAGTCGTCGATCGCTGCGATCGCACGGTCGACTCGGCGCAGACGGCCGTCCGCATCACATGTGCGCAACACGATCTCGCGGTCGGTGTGCCCGAGCCGGTCGCCCAGCCCGACCGGGCCACCCGACAGTGCGGCGAGCACCGCTTCGAGCTCGGCGTGCTCGTCGCCATCGATCGCGTCGTCGGTGTCGGTGACCGACGCACGTGAGAAGAAGCAGTCCTTGTAGGCAAGCAAGCCGAGCGTGTTGGCCAACCGATTGACGGTGAGGAACCACGTCCAGAGAAACGCCGAGTCGTCGGCGAAGCGATAGTCGTCGCAGGTCCTCACGGCGATCACCCGGTCGAGCGATGCTGCGAGCATCAGGTCGGCCGGTGTCGCCATGCACCACAGCAAGTCGACGTCGGTCGAACCAGCGTGTTCGTTGAGTGATCGCTGCCACGCGGCTGCGCGGTCGGGGGCGGAGCGAAGCTCGCGCACACCGAACCAGAACATCAGCATCCAGTCCTGTTCGATGCACGTGACACCCCAGCGTACGGCGTCGTCGAACCAGCGACGGAAGAACGTCGGGTCCTTCGGGTGTGCAGCGAGTTCGTCGATCCACCACTCCTCCGGCCCGGTGACGTACGGCGACGCCGGCGAGATGTGACGAGCGTGCATGCTCAGCGGCAGACCGACACGATCCGCGAACGATCGAATCGGGTCGGGGTCCCCTCCGGGAAAGGCGTCTGGGCGCGCGGTCCATTCGAGCATGCCGGTCGGCGGCACCTCTTCGGGATATCCGATCTCCGCGATCGGTCGTGCCGTTTCGTGGCGATAGCTCCACGAATCGAGCTCGACCGATCGGATGGGCACACCCTGCTCACGCAGATCGGCGACGACGTGCTCGACCGACTCGGTGATACTGCGACCTGATTCGGTTCGGTACCAGTAGGCGGCTCCGTTGTCGGTCCAGTACGACAGGTGGGTCGACAACGCGTTCTTGCCGGCGTGTTCGACCGGTGGTGCGGATGATGCATCGAGATCCGATCGCCACGCGGCCAACACCTCCTCGACGCTGCGACCCTCGTAGATGCCGAGTGTGCTGGTGAAGCCGGCCGGCACCTCGTCGAGATCGCCGTGCCAACCCCACATCAGTCCGTCGGGGGTGACGGCGATGACCTGCTCGTGAAACTGATCGACGGGAGCGAGCAGAACGACGTCGTCTCCCGAGCGCGCGATCAGCGGCGAGACCACAGCTGGCGACCGCAACCCGGGCGCCGGTCGGAACTCGAAGTCGAGCGCCGACCCGCCCACGACCGGGAGCGCGAACTGGGTGAACGCGTAGCCGACGAACTCGACGTCGTCGGGCAACGACGACGTCGACCACAACACGCCGCAGCTGGGTTCGGCAAAGTGTTCTGTTGCAATGCCGACCAGGTCGTCGTCGGCCGCGAGAGTGAGTCGGTTGTCGGCGACTCGCACCGAGACGCCACCGCGCACAACACGCTGCGGGAGTCCGAGGAGCTTCGTCATCGAGAGGTCATCGAGATGAGGTCACCGCTCCGGGAAACTCATCAGCGAAACAACGGGCGATCAGGCCGGTCCAGAGAACGCGCCGTCCTTCACCTCGGAGGTGTTCGCGAGGAACGCCTCCTTCGGGTTGTAGTCGCGCGCCTTGTCTTCACCGTCGTTGACTTCTTTGCGGCCCACGACCATCCAGTGCACTTCGTCGGGGCCATCAGCCAGACGCAGCGTGCGCTGACCGGTGTACATGTCGGCGAGCGGCGTCCATTGCGACACACCCGTGGCGCCGTGCATCTGAATTGCCTGGTCGATGATCTCGCACACGCGAATCGGCACCATGGCCTTCACCGCGCTGACCCAGACGCGAGCTTCGGAGTTGCCGAGCTCATCCATGGCTTTGGCGGCAGTGAGGACCATGCGGCGCATCGACTCGATCTCGATGCGCGCCTTGGCGATCATCTCCGTGTTGCCGCCGAGCTTCGCGAGCGGCTTGCCGAAACCGTCGCGGCTGAGGCCGCGTGACACCATCATCTCGAGCGCCTTCTCGGCCTGACCGATCGCGCGCATGCAGTGGTGGATGCGGCCCGGGCCGAGGCGGACCTGGCTGATCTCGAAGCCGCGTCCTTCGCCGAGCAGCACGTTCTCGTACGGCACGCGGACGTTGTCGAACTTGATGTGCATGTGGCCGTGCGGCGCGTCGTCTTTACCGAACACATGCATCGGGCCGAGGATCTTCACACCGGGCGTGTCGATCGGGACGAGGATCTGTGACTGACGCTGGTGCGGCGGGCCGTCGGGGCTGGTCTGCACCATGGTGATCATGATCTTGCAGCGTGGGTCGCCGGCGCCCGAGATGTAGTATTTCTCGCCGTTGATGAGCCATTCGTCGCCGTCGCGCTCGGCCTTGCACGAAACGTTCTTGGCGTCGGAAGAGGCAACGTCGGGCTCGGTCATCGCGTAGGCCGAGCGGATCTCGCCGGCGAGCAGCGGCTTGAGCCACTGCTCTTTTTGCGCTTCGGTGCCGACGCGTTCGAGCACCTCCATGTTGCCCGTGTCGGGCGCGGCGCAGTTCATCGATTCCGAGGCGAGCGGGTTCTTACCCAACTCGATTGCGATGTACGCGTAGTCGAGGTTGGACAGGCCTTCACCGGTCTCGGCGTCGGGCAGAAAGAAGTTCCACAGACCGTTGGCCTTGGCCTTGTCCTTCACGCCCTGGAGCAGTTCGAGCTGGCCCGGCGCGTAGCCCCAGCGGTCTTCGCGCTCCGCACCGAGTTTGAAGAACTCCTCGGACATCGGCTGCACCTCTTCGCGAATGAAGGTCTTCACCTTCTCGTAGAGCGGGCGCACGCCCTCGGACATCCGGAGGTCGTACATGTCAACGGTTGATTCGAGAGCAGCCATGTCGAGAACTTATCCATCGTGCTCCGATCCGGTCCTATCGAGATCGGCGCTCGCGTTCCCCTTTCGTCCACTCACCACCCACTGAGAGCCTGAAAAGAACCGATCAAATTCGCAGGGAAACACCATGCTTCGATCCACCAGGGTCCCAAATTCGCACGTCTCACGAAGTCGTCATGCCACGCGCTGACCTCGGCTACGAGCCGGACCGCATCGACGCGCTGCACACGAAGACGATCGGCGCGATCGGGTCGTTACGCGCCATCACCTCGACCGACCCGAGCGCAGCGTTCGCCATGGCGGCGGTGCGGGGTCTACTGACGACGCTCGAAACCGGCTGGATGCCTGCGATCGTCGCCGTGCGGAACAGTCGGGCACTCGTCGACCCGGTTCCCGTCCGCGGGTTCGGTGTCCCGAAGCGG
>CALICC010000065.1 GCA_938049325.1 uncultured Ilumatobacter sp.
CTCGGGCACACGGACGACCTGGTGCCCACGCGACCGGATGAGGTCAGCGATTCGCTCGTCGATCTCAGCGGCCGGCGATCCGCCGTCGTGTCGGCGGGCGGCTCTGACCCGGCGACCAACGATCAACGCTCCGCCGGCCACGCCAAGACCAACCTCGTCGCTGGAGTCGTCCCTGCGGGTTCGATCGTGCTCGAACTCACTGCACTCGATGCCGATTCGATCGCGACCGGGCGCTCGTGGTTCGAGTCGCCAACCGGCGTCGCTCCCCCGAAGTTCGACGAAGTCGGCACAGGAATGCGGCAAGGCAGCGCTCACCATCGGGACGACGACGCGGAGGACGAGCTCGTCGACGAACCGAACGTCGAGCTGGTCGACGACCACACTGCGGATGCCGGTGGCGCCGTGTCGTGGATCGACGACCCCGCGACCGCCGACCCAACGTTGCGTCGACCCAAACCCGGGGCTCGCCCGTCGGCGGTCGCCGTCAAGCTCATCGACGGCACGCTCGTTCCAGTGATCGAACCGATCGTCATCGGGCGGGACCCCAGCGTCGCCACGGCACAGGCCGAGTCGAACGCTCGTCTCGTACGACTCGATGCCCCGAGCACGGTCTCGCGAACACACCTGGTGATCGCAGTCGCCCCCGGCGATTCGAACCGAGTGATCGTGACCGACTGCGATTCGCGTGGGCGGACTGCGATCGTGCATTCCGATGACGGGGACCCCACTGCATTGACCGCCTGGGAACCTGCGACGGCGAGTATCGGCGACACGATCCTGCTCGGCGGCCCCACCGCACTCGAGGTCGTGGCCGGCACGCTGGCCGTGAACAGCGCACCGAACGACGACGCCACCTTGCTTCCTGCCAGTACACCGAACAACGGAGACTCATGACCACCTCAGAACTGCGCGTCGAATTCTGCGGCGAGGAATACTCGGCCACCGCCGACCAGCACCTCTCGTTCGGCCGTTCCGCCGACATCGTGATCGACGACAACCGCTTCCTCCATCGAGTACTCGGTGAGTTCCGGCACACCAACGGCCTGTGGTGGCTCCACAACGTCGGCTCGTCGATCGGTCTCTCACTCAACGACCTCGCCTCTGCGTCTGCCGCACGCATCGCTCCCGGCTCGGCGATCCCGGTGGCGTTCGAGGGGGCAACGCTGCGCTTCGAGGCCGGCGGAACGTCCTACGAACTCGCACTCGATGTCATCGGTGCCGCCGCAGCCGACGAGGTCGACGACCCCGACGAACCGATGCACACAACAACGACCGACCCGGAACAGCGAACAGCGACAACCTCGCACCTTCCGCTGACCGCCGACCAGTTCACGTTGCTCGTCGCGCTCGCCGCTCCCGTTCTGCGCGACGACCCGCTCCCCACCAACCGCAAGATCGCTGCGTCACTCGATTGGACGGTGACGAAGTTCAATCGCAAGCTCGACGGACTCTGTGCGAAGTACGCAAAAGCCGGAGTCGCCGGCCTGCACGGCTCCAGCGACCGGTTGGCCAAGGATCGTCGCACGCGCCTTGCGGAGCACGTCATCGAAGCGGGCATCGTGAGCCCGGCAGACATCGAGGACGCGGAAAGCTCGGCACTCGGAGCCCCACCGAACCTCGACGTCACCTCGGATTGATCACATCGAGGCGCCACTGCAGCGCAGTACCGTGACCAGTGTGGAGGGTGCGGATCGACAGCTGGAACGCATCTTTCCGACCGGCGTCACCATGCTGCGGGCAGTGGCCGCTGCTCGATGGCTGACGTGGCTCTGGATGGCGGCAGTCGTGTTCGTTGCAGCCACACGGCGAGTCGACCAGACACTCGACTCCGACACCAGCGGCGCTGACACGGCATTCCGACAACCAGTCATTGCGTGGCTCTGCGTAGGTGCTGTGCTCATGATGTGCATCGCCGCGACTGTCGCGCTACGTGTCGATCCCAGCCGATTGATGCGGCCGGCGTTCGCGATCGTCGAAGGCGGCATTGCGCTGACACTCAGCGTGATCGACGGCTGGGTCTTCGATCAAGGACACGTGTTCGAGACGTCACAGAGTCTGGCGACGCAATATCCACTCATCGCGATGGCGACAGTCGGGTTGACGTTCGGCCCATGGATCGCCGCCGCCGTCGGCACGCTCGTGGGACCGGCCGAGGCATGGGCAGCCCACCTGAACCAGTTCGGTCCATGGTCGTTACGCCACACCTTCTCGATCGTTGCGACCTCGATCTTCTTCGCCGCTGCCGGTGCGCTCTTCGGATGGTTCAGCCAACTTCTGCGACGTGTGGAAGGCGAGATCGCCGATCGGCGAGCGAAAGACGAAGTGGGTCGGGTCCTGCACGACACGGTGCTGCAAACACTCGCATTGGTCGAAACACGGACGTCTGACAACGATCCGGAGCTCGCCCGAGCAGCACGCGACGCCGACCGAGACCTTCGGCGCTTCCTCTTTGGCGCCGCAAGTCGCGAGCGGCACACACTCGAATCTCTGCTGCGCTCGACGATCGAACGGGTCACGGCGCACCATGATGTGAACGTGACGATCAACGTGCTCGATGACGGATGCCGGGCGACCCCTGAGGCGCAGGCCGCACTTGCCGGAGCGATCGGAGAAGCCGTCACGAACGCCATCAAACACGCCGCCGCGACCCGTGTGATCGTGTTCGCTGAAACGGACGAACGCGGCGAGGTGTTCGCGTCCGTCCGCGATGACGGCATAGGTTTCGACCGCGACAAGGTCCGAGCGGGCCGAGGGCTCGACGGGTCGATCACTGCAAGAATGACCGATGTCGGAGGACGTTCGACGGTGACCAGCACGCCCGGGTCCGGCACCGAGATTCAGATGTGGACGGCATGACGAACGCACCAGACAACACCGATCAGCCACGCATCCGCACCGTCCTTGCCGACGATCATGCGATCGTGCGTGCGGGTATGCGCAGCGAGCTCGGTGACCGCTTCGACGTGGTTGGCGAGGCCGACGACGCGGAAGGTGCAATCGACGTCATCAACGCACGCCAACCCGACCTGGTCGTGAGCGACCTCCACATGCCTCGCGGCGGCGGACTCGCAGTCGTCGAGGCGTGCGCGCTCGTCTGTCCCATCGTGATTCTGACGGTGAGCGAGGCCGAGCGCGACCTGCTCGATGCAGTTGCGGCGGGTGCAGCCGGCTACCTCCTCAAGAATTCACCGATCGAAGACGTCCGAGCGTCGTTGGTTGCCGCCGCCGATGGCGAACCGGTCTTCTCGCCCTCACTCGCAGCGCTCGTGCTGGGAGAGTTCAGGCGTATGGCGAAGGCGAGCGATGCCAACCCGCTGACCGACCGCGAACGGCAGGTGTTGCAGTTGGTTGCTCGAGGCCACACGTACAAGGAACTGGGAACCGAACTGACCATCTCGCCTAAGACCGCCGAGAACCACGTGCGCAACATTCTCGGCAAGCTCCAGCTCAGCAGGCGCAGCGACCTCGTTCGCTACGCCGTCCAGCACGGTCTCGACTGACCCCCAGAGCCTCCTAGGGGATTCACCGGATTTTCTCGCAACGCCGGAGCCTTCAGTGTTGAGTCATGCCCAACACACCCCCGTTTCCTGCGCCGGCCACCGAGCCGGAACCCCCACCCCGAAGCGAAGCCCGAAGCGCACCTCGAACCGCACGTCGGGCACGCTCGGCACCTGGCTGGACACCGCCGGCACTCTCGGCGCCTGGCTGGCTGGCGGCAGCAGGTGCATCGATGCTGT
This sequence comes from uncultured Ilumatobacter sp., assembly GCA_938049325.1. GTDB lineage: Bacteria > Actinomycetota > Acidimicrobiia > Acidimicrobiales > Ilumatobacteraceae > Ilumatobacter_A. The sequence goes on from CALICC010000065.1 coordinate 3,738, forward strand.
TGATCGCGTCGATCATCGTCGTCGCTGGCCGGTGGGAGGCCATCAGCCCGATCGTTCGATTCTCCGGCCTGGTCGGCAGCTTGTTCGCGGTGGCCTTTACCGCTGAGGCGGCGCGCGAACGAATTCGATCGACTGCGACCGCACTTGCAGTTCTCGCCGCGTGTCTCACCGCACCGGTGATGATCGCCGCCGCGGCCGCGCTCGAGGCGTCCTGGCCCGTGTGTGTCGCTCTCGGTGGCGGGGCGGCGCTGGTCGCCGCCGAAATGCAGTCTCGGCGTTGGAAGGTCGGCTCATTGAAGGCCGCCACGGCTGTCGCCGCAGGCCTCGTCGCCTCGGGAGTCGCTGCGATCACCTCGGTTCCGGTTGGCGTACTCGGGGCCGCCGCTGCGATCGGAGCACTGCTGCTCGGAGCTCGTCGGCGCAGCGTCGCATTGGCAATCGTTGTTCCCTTCATCCCACTGCTCGACGCACTCGCCGAGGCTGGTGTGGGACCCGGCACGCTCGCACGAATCGGCGCGATCGGCTCAGACCCGTGGGTGGTGCCCGCATCGTCGTTCGTTGCTGCACTGGTGATCGGCATCACTGCTCATCGACGCAATAGTGCACCGCTCGCAGCGACCTCACTCGCCGTTGGCCTGTGGGGCGGGCTGTTCGGTCTTACCGATGCCTCCCCCGGCGTTGCGCTGTGGCTGTCGGTGCCCGCCGCGTTCGTCGTCATCATCGAGGCCGCCGCCACGATGAGCGGTCGATCGATCTTCGGTCGATGGGCAGACCGTGCACGCCTCGCCGTCACCTCCCCACTGGCGGCTGCTGGCGTGATGTTGCCGACGGTCGC
>CALICC010000066.1 GCA_938049325.1 uncultured Ilumatobacter sp.
TTTGCGCAGCTGCGACTGCAGCTTTCGCTGGGTGTATCCCGTCAGCCAGCGGATGATCTCATCGACTTCGCCCTTGGTGCGCCCCTTCTTCTCCGCTTTCGTCACGTAGTGCGGATAGACGCTGGCAAAGCTGGTCGTGAAGATCGGATGATTGCTGTGGTCGGTCGCAGTTCCCATGTCGTTCCTCGTTCCTGTGTTGGCCGGACGTCCGGCGAGCTCGTCACGCCTCGTGCTCATGATCGTGACATGCCCTCGCGGGTTCGCGCAACGAGTCGAACGGCTCGAGCCCGGATGCGGTCAAGCGATCAGCCGGGCGTCAGGAACGAGCGAGTGAGCTCGGCGAAGCGTTCCGGATGCTCTTCGTAGCTGAGGAGCCGGGCGTCGGGAATGACCTCGAAACGCACTGGTCCGCCGAACTGGTCGGCCATGTTCCTCGCCTCGTCCACGGGGAAGAAGTCGTCGTGTTCGCCCCAGACCAGCAACGTCGGACACGTGATGCGGGGGTGGACGTCGCCCAACTCCTCGACCATCTCCACTTCGTAGTTGAGGAGAATCTCGATCTGCCGATCGAACGCGGCTGGATCGTCGAGCGTCTTGGTGAGCACGGCGTCGCGAAAGTCGCCTTCGATCAGGTCGGTGTCGAAGAACAAGCCGCCGAGCAGCTGCGGCGATCGGGCCGCCTTCGGCTGGCGGAGAAGCGCCCGGCTCGCCGCCTTGGCGCCGGGCGCCTTCATGGTCTTCTGCAGCCGAGTGATCAGCTCCGGGTGCACCCCTGGGACCTCGGTGTCGCACAGCACCAGCGCGGTCACAACCTCGGGGAGGCGAACTGCGACGTATCGAGCGATCATGCCGCCCGAGTCCTGGCCGACCAGCGTGACGGAGTCCAACTTCAGTGACTCGATTGCGGCGATCACCGCTTCGATGTGGCCGCGAAAGGAAACCGGCACGTCGGGCGGTGTCACCGATTCACCGCATCCCGGCATGTCGATGAGGTGGCACCGAAAGTCGGGGAGTGCAGCCGCCACGTCACGCCAGGTTTCTCGGTTGAGCGGCCAACCGTGTACGAAGACGAGGTCGGGTCCGCTGCCGACGGCTCGATAGCCGAGGCGGCTTGAACCAGCATCGATGTGGGAGACGATCGTGTTGTTGGTCATTGACTCATCCAACACCTGCACCGCCGGGCGAGCGATTACCCGTACAGGTAAGCGACCGAGACGACCGTCGATCGTAGGGTGAGGTGATGGCGAGCGATCGGCGAGAGGATGCGACGTTTCGAGCTCTGCTGCGGTTCTGGCGAACTCAGCGAGGCATGAGCCAACTCGATCTCGGCCTGACTGCCGAGGTGTCGGCGCGCCACATCAGCTTCCTCGAAACCGGTCGCTCGCGCCCGAGCCCGGAGATGGTCCAACTGCTCGGCGAGGTGCTCGACGTGCCCCTCCGGAGCCGCAACGAGTTGATGCGGGCCGCAGGGTTTTCGCCGGTGCACCCCGAGCCGAGCATCGACGAACTGCTCGCCGGGCCACTCGGCGCGGCCATCGATGCTCTCCTCGAACACGCCGAGCCCTACCCGGTTCTGGTGCTGAACCGCTGGTACGACTTGGCTCGAGCCAACGACGGTGGTCGCAGACTGCTCGGCCTCGCCGGTGTCGACTTGTCGACTGACCCGAAGCTGAATGTGTTGACGCTGATCTTCGATCCGGCGCTCAGACCGGCCTTCGTCAACTGGGACGACGTCGCCGGTCAGATTCTTCGGCGGATGCAGCGCCTCGTACTCCGCGATCCAAGCGACACGCGCCTCGCAGAGCTGCTGGCCGAGCTGGTGTCGTCGTCAGGGTTGACGGGGGACTGGCGGGTCCCGGATCTGAGCGGACGCATCGACCCCACCGTGTCGGTCGAGATCGTCATCAACGGAGTTCGGTTGCGTCTGCTCACCACCATCACGGTCTTCGACGCCCCGAACAATGCTGCGCTCGAAGAACTCTTGATCGAGAACTATCTGCCGCTCGACCAGACCACTCGGGACTTCTTTCAGTCGCGTGAGCCCTAGCCGCGATTGCGGGGATGTCGTCGTGCGTCGCGCTCGTTGCCGCGCTTGTAGTTGCCCGTGAGTCGGGCCATCAGCTCCTGCCCGTCGCCGTTGCCGACGTCGTCGATGAACTCGGTGGCGCGTCGTCCGCGCAGCGTTGTCGCCGTTCGCCCGTGGTGAGAAATCACCACGTCACCGTTCTTTCGTCTCGACCAATCGAAACCCTCAGCGTGACCCACACCAGGAGTCTGTCGGCTCGACGCGGTCAGTTCAATCCGACGGTGACGATCTGCTTGGGTCCGAGTCCGAAGATGATTGCGTTGCGAACCCAGACCACCTCTCGTTGTATGCCGAGGCCTCCCGGGACGATGGTCTTGTCACCGTTGTTCGGCGCGAACTCCTCGCCGGTTGCGATGACGCCGAGTGGGCCGATCGAGCCGTCGTCGAGGATGGGCGCGACGGCGAGTTCGTGCCCGAGGGGGTCGTTCAGGTCGACGATGATGAACACGATCGCCGTGCCGTCTGGCGACAGGCCGACGCCGCCGACGGCGCGATCAGACTCCGAGGAGGTGGCGGGGAGAGCTTGTGGTGATGCTGCGCCGGTCAGGTCGATGAGCGCGGCTCGCACACCGCTCAGCGCGGCGACCGGTCCCTGGGCGATCAGTGCTCTCTTCCCTGCCACGTCGAGAATCGGACGACCGTTGATGCGGTCGATGCCGCCGTCGATGAGCGTTGAGGTTCTTGCGTCGGCATCGATGACGGCAATCGAAGGAAATCGCTCGGACCGTTGGGTGACCTCGATGACGACGGGGCCGCCGCCGGGGTCTTGGCGAGCACTTCTCGGTAGGTGTTCGACCACGACGCCGTCGAGTACGACCGGAGCGTTGCGGAACTCCACGACGTTGAACGGACGCTCGGGGAGGTTGAGGGAGGGGTCAGGAGCGGCGCGAAGGAAGTGGAGCGTGCCGTCGTCGCTGTAGAACGGCGCCACGTCGAGCTCGCCGGTTTCGAGGTCGTCGGTGCCGTCGTCCGTGAGTACCTCGAGGCTCCGAGTGGCGACGTCGAGCACGACGATGTCGGAGTCGACCAATAGTGGCCAATCGTGATGAAACGCGACGGTCGACTCGTCGGGCGACCACGCAAGTGACCGGGGGCCGATCGGCCCGTCGAATTCGACACACCCTTCGTCGGAACGCGTCGACCCGACCGTGGTGTCGAGCAGGCAGATCTGCGTGTCTCGGTTGATCGCGATCCATCTGCCGGACGGCGACACAGCGATGTCGCTCAACGGGAGGCCTGCGAACTCGACGACCGATGGAGCGGTCATTTGAGGAGCGTCGACCGCGGCGGCGATCGGTTCGTCGATCGTCACGGACCCCGGCTCGATCGGCGGTTCGGTCGGCGGTTGGGTCGCACGACTCGCCAACGGTTCGGTGGTCACCGTGTGGACGACGGGAGGAAGTGTGCCCAACACGACCGGATCGGGCGTCGTCGTCGTGGGCGGCGTGGCCTGGTCGAACGCCGAGCAGGCGGTGCTGACGAGCGCGAGGAACACCGCGCCGCTGAGAAACGGCAGTGGTCGCCTTCGCATCGCGGTCAGGGTAGGTCGACCTCGTTGATGAGACGGTCTCCGGCCAGAAAGCGCGCGATGTTCTTCGAGAGGAGCGCCTCGAGATTCTGCACATACCGGTCGAGCGAGACTGACGAGTGCGGCGAGAGGTAGAGGTTCGGTGCGTCCCAGAGCGGGTCATCGGCCGGCAACGGTTCGACTTGCGTGACGTCGAGCGCGGCCGCGCGGAGATGCCCTGTGGTGAGGGCGTCGATCAGGTCGGCCTCGACGACATGCGCGCCACGGCCGACGTTGCAGAACACCGAACCAGAGGGCATCGCGGCGAAGCGGTCGGCGTCGAAGAGGTCGATCGTGGTCGGATTCGACGGCAGCGTCGACACGACCACATCACAACGCTTCAGCATCTGGTCGAGGTCGGCTGCGGGAAACAATTCGTCGACCGCATCGTCGGTGTCGCCGGGCTGCGCGCTGGCCCGCGTGGCCAACACGGTCATGTCGAACGCTCGCGCACGTCGAGCAACCTCACGTCCGATCGATCCCAGCCCGGCAATGCCGAGCGTGCGTCCGGTGGCTTCAGTGCCGAAGATGCCGGACCACTGCTGCTCGCCCTGCTGGGTGTCGAAGTTGCGCAGGTTCTTCCAGACCTGCAAGATGCGCGCCATGACGAACTCGGCGATGCCCGCCGCGCCGAGCCCGCTCGCGTTCGAGAGTCGGACACCCTGTCGGCGGAACGCGTCGAGGTCGTACTTGTCGTACCCAGCGGTGATGCTCTGGATCCACTGCAGTTGGGGCATCAATTCATCGAGCCCATCGGGCATGTCCATGCCGATGGCGACGTTCGTGCGGGCCCACGCGTCGCGCATCGCCGGCGTGATCTCCGGAGTGTCCAAGCCGGTCGTGTTGCGGCCTTCTTGTCGGCCGCGTGCGGATCGCAGCTCTTCAGATTCGGTGTAGGGCGTCCACACCAGCTCTGCTCCCGAGTGCGAGTTCTCCACGATCGCGCGCAATGCCGGCGACGGTTCGAAGTCGATCATGAGCGCGACGACGAGTGCGGTCATCGTTCGGTGATGGCGAGGTTGGAGCGTGCAGAGGTCATTTCAGCAGCTTGGCGTGGCCGCTCGCTCGACCACGATTCTTGCGGGACGGCGGCATCGCCTCGAAGCCGTGACGACGAGTGTCAGGGTGCCGAGGATTCGAGCTGGGCGGTCAGCTTGCGAGCGTTGGAAGCCACCGATTTGCGACCGTCGGTTGCGAGGCGATGGGCGTGGGGTGTCAACCACACAGCGATGTCGGCATCGTCTCGTGCCCACTTGCCGAGGACCTTCATCGAGTTGTTCAGCACGATCCAGTCGGTGTGGTTCGCGAGGTTGTTCTGCATGATCTCGATGGCTCGTCCGCGCTGCTCGGGCGTGAGCCTGTCGGCCACGAGGTCGAAGAGCAGGGCCAGTGTCCACTGCGTCGACGCCTGGTCGATGGCGGCCACGTCGGACTGCAGACCGTCGATGAAGTCCATGATCCATTCAGGCTGTGCGATGGTGACGCGTTTCATCGCGCTCGACACGCGGAGTCGCACCAACTCGTCGTCGCTGAGGTAGCACCGGTAGAGGTGGTCGAGTCGAGCGCGGTCAGCGAGCACGATGGCGACCACCTCGTCGGTTCGGCCGAGCGAGTTCGGGTGGCCGCCCGACAACGCTGCTTCGAAGTCGACCATCAACGTAGGAGACCATGAAGTTGACGAGCGGTCAAGGCGTTCATCGACCGGCCGGCCGGTCGACCTCGACGATCGTTCGATCTACCATTGGCGGATGCACGACCAGCCAGCCGGCCCGGTGCCCGAAACTCCGATTGCCGATACGGAGCGCCAGGTCGTGGTCGGTCGAATTCGGAGGGCGATGGTCGACGACCTCATCGAATTCGACGCGATCGACGAGCGATTCGCTGCGATCTATGCAGCCAACACTCGTGCTGAGCTGGCATTGGTCACCCAGGACCTCCCACAGCTTCCGCCTCCGATGCCAGCGCGGCCGCAGCACCCGGTTTCGCTGAGACAGTTCTCGGTGTTCGGAGACATCAAGAGCGTCGGTGACGTGTCGGAGGTCGACGGGGATGTGTCCTACAAGTCCATCTTTGGTTCGGTGGTCGTCGATCTCTCCTCGATGATCGTGCCGCCGGAAGGCATCTCCATCTCGGCGAACTCGGTGTTCGACAACGTCACCGTCATCGTCCCCGACGGGTATCGGGTGGCGATCGACACACGGTCGGTCTTCGACAGTTCGAAACAGAGCCTGTCGCCCCCGCTTCCCGGAGCGGCGACGATTCGCGTGAGGACGCGCAGCGTGTTCGGTTCGACCAAGCTCTACTCGTTGTCGCGGGTGCCCGAAGGCCGCCTCCGACGCATGTGGAACAAGCTCCGCGGGCGCGCCGCGGCCGCTGAGGTCTGACTCGGTAGATCGAGCGCGTCGCCGGGCGGGTACGCGGCGGCCGGTGGCAACGATCCGTCCCACGAACGGCCCGCCGAATAGCATCGATTCCTCCGCCGGGCGGCGGGGACGGCAGGCGTTTCGAACGGAGCACACAGATGGCAACACCACTCGACATGGGACCGCGTGTCTTCCCGCGAATTCCCGAGACGTTTGAACACCGCGGCTACGAGCGCCTGTCGATTCGGCCATGTACGCCGACGATCGGCGCGGAGATCGATGCGTTCGACCTCGGTGCTGACCACGACGACGACACTTGGTCCGAGCTGCGCCAAGCGTTGCTCGAATGGAAGGTGCTGTTCTTCCGTGATCAGGACATCGACCGTGATGGCCACCGTCGGTTCGCCGAGCACTGGGGTTCGCTCGAGCAACACCCGTTCTACAAGTACGTGCACCCCGACCAGTCCGACGTCGACGTCGTCCGGTTGGCAAAGGACGCCGTCACCGGGGGCCACGAGAACGAGTGGCACACCGACATCACGTGGAGCGCCACGCCATCCATGGGCGCGGTGCTGCGCGCTGTGGAGGTACCCGACGTCGGCGGCGACACGCTGTGGGCCGACGCCGGAGCTGCCTACGACGGCCTGTCCGATGAGGTGAAGGCACGCATCGACACGTTGTCAGCAGTACACGATTGGCGCTTCTCGTTCGGGCTGACGATGCCCGAAGACGCGGTGGAGATGTTGAGTGAGCCGTTCCCGGCCGTCGAGCATCCGGTGGTGCGCGTGCATCCCGAAACCGGCCGGCGGACCATCTTCGTCAACCCGATCTTCACGCAGCACATCGTTGGTGTGGAGGCGCAGGAGAGCGCGGCGCTCCTCGAGACGCTGTACCGGCAGATGACGCGTGCCGAGTTCCAAGTTCGGTTTCGGTGGACGCCGGGGGCCGTCGCGTTCTGGGACAACCGCGCGACGCAGCACTACGCATCGAGTGACTACCACCCGCAGCCGCGCGTGATGGATCGCATCAGCATCGCGGGTGACCGACCGTTCGGGTCGGCCACGATCGCGTAGCTCGCTGCTACTTGCGCGTGACCGTCACCGGAAGCGTCGCGTAGCCGTGCACGAACGATGAGAGGGTCCGTGTTGGTTCGGCCTCCACATTGATCCGTTCGAAGCGTTCGAGGATCTCTTCCCACAGGATCCGCAGCTGCATCTCGGCGAGGCGAAGACCCATGCAGCGGTGCACTCCGTAGCCGAACGACAGATGCTGGTCCGCGTTGGCTCGCTCGATGTCGATGCGGTCCGGGTCGGTAAACAGGTTCGCGTCGCGGTTCGCCGAGAGATACCACATGAGGAGTTGGTCGTTCTTCTTGATCTGCTTGCCGCCGAGCTCGGTGTCACGCGTGGCGGTGCGGCGCATGTAGGCCAGCGGTGTCTGCCACCGGATGACCTCCTGCACCATGTTGCGAATCAGCTCGGGGTTCGCCGTGAGCTTGTCGTACTGCTCGGGGAACGTGTTGAGTCCGTAGACGCTGCCGCTCATCGTGTTCCGGGTGGTGTCGTTGCCGCCGACGATCAGGAGGAGCAGGTTGCCCAGGTGGTCCATGGCCGAGCCGTGTTTCGTTGCCTCGCCGTGCACCAACATGGAGACCAGGTCGTTGCCAGGGTTCTCGCGGCGCTCTTCCCACAGCTTCGAGAAGTACGCGACGCATTCCATCAGCTCGAGGTGGCGTTGTTCGTGCGACTCGATCACGCCGCCGGGCTCAGGTATCGCGAAGACGATGTCGGACCAGCGGGCGAGCTTGCGGCGGTCCTCGAACGGGAAGTCGAACAACGTCGCCAACATGCGCGTGGTCAGTTCGATCGACACCGTTTCGACCCAGTCGAACGTCTCGCCCTCGGGCAGCGACTCGAGGACGTCGATCGTGCGCTCCCGGATGAGTGGTTCGACGTTGGCGAGGTTCTGAGGACGCACGGCCGGGGTGACGGTGAGGCGTTGCTCGCGTTGTTGGGGCGGATCCATCGCGATGAACGCCGAGGTCTGTGCGCCCACAGCAGTGCGATCGGCTCCGCGGAGGCCGAGCGTGATGCCGCTGGCCGACGAGTACGTCTCCCAATCACCCTCGACGGCTTTGATGTCGTCGGCCGTGGTCACCGACCAGTAGCGACCGGCCGTCTCGATCTCGTTGAAGTGGATGGGGTCTTCGTTGCGGAGCCGTTCGAAGTAGCGGTGGTAGCGATCTTCCGCGAACAGGTTCGCGTTGAGCGGGTTGATGTCCTCGAGTGCGAGTTCGTCGGCCGGCGCGACGTCCACGCCCTTCGCAACTTGCTCTTGTTCGGGAGTCTGGAAGCCCGCAGGTGGCATCGGGAACTGGGTGTCACTCGTGGAGCGGGCGGTATCGGTCATGTGTCTTCCTCGTTCGGAGTCGCCGAGGCACCCACCCAGTGTCGGTGTGTGGCTCTCCGCCGCGAACAGTATCGAGCCTGCGCCTGTCGGACCGAGCCGCGTCGGCGCTCGTTGCGAGTCGACCGACTATTCGCCGGCGAGTTCGACGCGGTCCGCAGTCCCGACGAACGGGACGCTGCCGCTGCCGTACGCGTAGGTGATCAGTCCGATGTACACGGACGGCCCGAAGGCGGCGGTCGGCCCGGGCAGGTTGCCGGACCCGCGGTAGAGCTGCCAGTCGTCGTTGGAGGCGGGTCCGAGATTCGGAGGCTGCCAGTAGACGGTGAGGGTGCGGTCGGCGTTACCCACGATTCGAATGTCGGCTCGCCCGGTCGGCGCGGTGTTCGCGCCGACGTCGTTGACTCGGGAGTTGCCGTTGACGGTGTTCTTGCCTTCGATCGTGAACTTCGTGTTGCCACGGTGGCCGACCACGACGTGAGCGCTGTCGGCGGCGGCGAGGTCGGTGGTGTGGACCTGCACGCCGGAGAACATGAACGTCGAGCCGGCTGGGTCGGGTGCGTTCTGTGAGTTGGTGAGCGTGCCGATGCCGATGTTTCTGGCGGTGTAGTCGAAGGGGAAGCTGACGAGCTTGGCGTCGAGGCGGCCCTGCGCCGCATTGAAGTGCAGTGTGCGATTGCGGGTGTTGTCGGTGAGTTCGGCCCGGTATCGGTCGTTGACCCGTCCGACGTTCGGGAGCACTTCCGGGTTCGTCGTGGTGTAGCCGACAAGTGGCCCTGTCCCCGCAAAGTCGTCCGAGACCTGTGCGGTCGGACCGGGTGGGTCGACCGGTCCGGGTGGCGTCGGGTCGAGTCGTTCAGCGACGCGGAGATCCTGTGCGTCGGCTGGTCCGAGAATCGTTGGGATCGCGGCGGCGGAGTCGGTGCTGAGCGTGGCGCTGGCCAGCGCGGTCAACACGAGCGCGGAGATCGAGACGCGGCCCGCCGAGGACCGGTAGCGGCCGTTGTCGGAACGGCGGTGCAGACGTCCAAGCACAACGAAGTCATCGGCGGTGCGGCGTGAACCTTGAGAGCGTCGCGGGGACGACGGCTGCCCACGGTCGCATGTTCTGCGATTCTGTCTCTCAGAAGACGGCTTTCGATACCTACTCTCGCCTACATGACCGAGTTCTTGCGCACCGATGATTCGCACTTCGACGCTCTCGACGACTGGCCCTACGAACCTCGTTACCACCGGTGGAAGGACATGCGTGTCCACTACGTCGATGTCGGGCCTGCTGATGGCCCGGTGATGCTGCTCCTGCATGGCATGCCGACGTGGGGGTATCTGTATCGGACGATGATTCCGCAGCTCGTCGACGCGGGGTATCGCTGTATCGCACCCGATCATCTCGGCTTCGGGCGCAGCGACAAACCCACCGACGCCAACTGGTTCTCGATCGCTCGTCACACCGAGGTGCTGACGTCGCTGATCACGACGCTCGATCTGTCCGACGTGACGCTGGTGTGCCAGGACTGGGGTGGCCCGATCGGTCTCGCTCAGGCTGCGACCATGCCGGACCGATTCGTTCGGCTCATCATCATGAACACATGGTTGCACCACCCGGGCTACGAGTACTCGGAGGGCATCAGGAAGTGGATCGCCGGCTGGCACGAAGGTGGCCTGTTCCACCGGGACACGCCCAACGTGGGCCTCGTGCCGTTGCTGACCGACGCTTCGATTGACCGCAGCGTCGCGTTCGACGCGCTGGTGGCAGGGCGCGAACCGGTCTTCGAGGGCGATGTCGCACGTACCTACAACGGGTTCGCCGCACCGTTCCGTGGGCTCCCTGACGCGGCGTTGAATGGCGCGCGGTGGTTCCCGCTGTCGATCCCGCACAACGACGTCGACAGTGGCAACGGTGCCGCCCAGACAATGCACTACAACCTTCTCCTCGACGCCGAGCGGCCGGTTCACTTCGTGTGGGGTGGCGCTGACGACGTGTTCGTCGAAGCGTGGGGCCGCACCTGGGCCGACCGCATGGGAGCGACGATCGACGTGATCCCGGAGGCCGCGCACTTCCTCCAGAACACGCATGGTCCCGAGGTGGTCGAGCACATCCTTCGCCGCATCGCGACGGAGTGACACGCGGTTCTGATCTCGGCGGCTGCCCCAACGGGCAGACCTCTCGCAAAAGGCTGGCGAGCGGCAACCGGCAGGTCCCCTTCGTTCGTGTACTGCGCTGACAGTCCACAACGAAGGAGAGAGACATGAAGAACTCAACACGGGCGACGTTCGCCGTCTGCGCGATCGCTGCCACCGCTGCGGTGACCTCACCACCGGTCACCTCGGTGTTCGCGTTTGACGCGTCGACGCACGCCGCCTCGGCGCCATTCACGGAGGCTCAGCCGGCACTGTTCGTTCCGATCAGCCACTTCCGAGCTATCGACAGCCGAGCGTTCGAATCCGGCGCAAGCGGAAGGATGGAGGTGGGCGCCGACGATCCCGGCGACGAGTATCGCCTCGTCGACCTTGCGCGACGTGCGGGCGACGACTTCTTCACGCGCGTCGTTCCGGCCGGCGCCACCGCTGTGAGCTTCAACATCACCGTGGTGCAAACGGCGGGGCGGGGCTTCCTGCACGTGGACGCGCCGCAAATCCCTGACAGCGAGTCCGCGACCGTGAACTGGACGGGCGATGGTCAAACGGTGTCGAACAGCAGCGTGACG
>CALICC010000067.1 GCA_938049325.1 uncultured Ilumatobacter sp.
TGCTCGCACGGGGCCGAGGTGAAGCTGACGTAGGCGTCGGGAGCGTCAGATGACGTGGCCTGCGCGTCTCGCTCGACACCGGCCGAATCGGCTGCCACCCGGTACACGCCGGTCTGCGCGGAGACCACGAAGTGATCGGCGACCATGCCGTGCACCACGCACGTCTTCTCCCCCGTCAGCTGGCCGGCGACCACCTGTGCAGTCGGAGCGAACACATCGCCGGTCGGCTCGTGCAACGCGGCCGCAACGACAACGTCGCCCGCAGCAACAGCGGAGTGCAGAAGGTGCCCGTCGAGCGCCGGCAAGGCGAGCCCCATCACTGCAAACGCAGGCACCGGCGCTGACCCGCGTGCCAGCTCGGCGAGCACGACACACGTTTCCAGCCAGCCGAGACCCGGATCGATCAGCCCGCTCTCGCCCAACAGCTTCCACAGTTCGAGATCGGTCCCCGACTCGCTGTCGGCAATGGCCCGTTGATGTTCGAGCGTGCACCGATCGCTGACGATCTGGCGGGTGAGTTCCTGAAGCGCCGACTGCTCTTCGGTCAAGGAGAAGTCCATCAGCGTGCCGCCCTCGGGAAGCCGAGTGAGAACATGCTGATCAGGTCACGCTGCATCTCGTTGGTTCCCCCACCGAAGGTCAGAATCGTCATCGACTTGTACAACCCTTCGAGCTTGGCGCGTCCCGCAGCCGCCGGACTCCCCGCCTTGACGTAGCTGCGTGGGCCGATCACCTCCATCAACAGTCGGAACGCGTCGAGGTAGAACTCGGTGCCGTAGACCTTGATCGTCGAGCAGTGTCCGATGTCGAGCACACCCTGCGTGGCTTCATACGCCGACTGCCAGTTCATCAGCTTGAGCGCATCGAGTCCGGCGTGCACTCGCGCCAGGTTCAACTGCACCCACGGCTGATCGATCACTCGGCTGCCGTCGGGCAACTCGGTCTCCTTCGCCCACGCGATGGTGTCTTCGAGCACACGCTCGGGGATGCCACTCGAGCACAACGTGACCCGCTCGTGGTTGAGCTGGTTGGTGATCAATGTCCAGCCTTGGTTCTCGCCGCCGATGCACGCGTCGAGCGGCACCCGAACCTCGTCGAAGAACACCGCGTTGATGTCGTGCTCACTCAGCAAGCTCAGCGGCTGGCGTGTGATGCCCGGTGTGTCCATCGGGACCGCCAGGATCGAGATGCCACGATGCTTCTTCGCGTCCGGGTCGGTTCGCACCGCGAGCCAGCAATAGTCGGCGTCGGTCGACAGCGACGTCCACATCTTCTGCCCGTTGATCACGTACTCGTCGCCGTCGCGCACCGCGGTGGTCTTGAGCGAGGCGAGGTCGGTACCCGAGCCCGGCTCTGAGTAGCCGATACAGAAGTGCGTGTCGCCAGCGAGCAACTTGGGCAAGAAGAATGCCTTCTGCTCATCGGACCCGAAGTTCATGATCGCCGGACCGACCGAGTTGAGGCTGAGCATCGGAACCGGCGCGCCCGCACGCATCGATTCGTCGAAGAAGATGAACTGGTCGATCGCCGACCGTCCTTGGCCGCCGTACTCGACGGGCCAGCCGATCCCGGCCCAGCCGTCGGCGCACATCTGCTTCCACACACGCCTCGGCGCGTCGCCAACGCCATGAGCGTGCGACAACTCTTCAACGAGTTCATCGTCCAGCAACTCGTCGTAGTAGGCGCGAAGTTCGCTCCGCATCGCCTCTTGTTCAGCGGTGTACCCGATCTCCACGATTGCCGACCGTAGCGCTCGAACCGCAGAGTGCTAGAACCGGGTTGTGAGTACTACCGACGATGACGTCACCATCGCCGACGACGGATCGTTCACCGCTCCGCTCGTCCTCGCCTACCCCTACGACCGCACCGTGGGTCCCACCATCGGCCGGTTCCTGACCGGCCTGATGGAGAAACGGATCGAAGGCACGGTTGGGTCCGACGGCCGGGTCTACGTGCCACCGGCCGAGTTCGATCCGGTCACCGGCGAGCCCTGCACGGAGTGGGTCACCGCCGCCGATACCGGCACGGTCGAAACCTGGTCGTGGTCAGCCGACGACGAGCGAGCCTGGGCCATGATCAAGCTCGACGGCGCCGACGTCGCGATGATGCACCGCGTCGATGTCGCCTCGGCCGACGACATGTCGACCGGTATGCGTGTGCAGGCCCAGTGGGCCGATGAGCGTCGAGGGGCGATCGACGACATCGCCACCTTCGTCCAAGCATCCGGCGACGGGGAGGCAGGCCAATGAGCGACGACGTCCTCCGGCTGCGCCAGCCGATCGAAGTCACCTACACCTGGTCCGCGGGACCTGGCTCGAGCGGCCACATGCAGGCACTCAGCGAAGGCCGCCTCGTCGGCAAGCGTTGTCCCGTGTGCGAGCAGGTCTACTTCCCACCACGCGGTGGCATCTGCCCCCGTGACGGTGTCTTCCTCGGCGACGACGTCGAAGTCGGCCAGACCGGCACGATCACCACGTTCTGCATCGTCAACGTGCCATTCCTCGGCCAGGAGATCGAGATCCCCTACGTCGCGGCATCGATCATGCTCGACGGCTCCGACCTGGCAGTCCAGCATCTGATTCAAGGTTGTCCGGCCGACGAGGTTCACGTCGGCATGCGCGTCACCGCCGTGTGGAAGCCGGCCGAAGAATGGTCGACCACCCTCGCCAACATCACCCACTTCGCCCCAGCGGGCAACGACGAGGAGGCTTCCGATGCGTGACGTCGCGATCGTGGCAACAGCTCAAGCGAAAAGCACCGTCAACTCCACGTTGACAACCCCCGAGCTGCTCGTGCCAGTCATCACGAGCCTGTTCGAAGGTCTCGCCTCCAAAGGCGTCGAACGCACCGACATCGACTTCTGGTGCCACGGCAGCTGCGACTACCTGACCGGGCAACCGTTCAGCTTCGTTGCCGCGGTCGACGTCCTCGGCGCCTGGCCACCCATCGTCGAGAGCCACGTCGAAGCCGACGGCGCCTTTGCGTTGTACGAGGCGTGGATCAAGATCCAGACCGGACAGGCCGAAACGGCCGTCGTGTTCGCGAACGGCAAGTCCTCGTCCGGACCCGTCGACCGGATCCTGGCCCTGCAACACGACCCGTACACCGAGGCGCCACTCTGGCCAACCATGACCGCCACAGCGGGCATGCAGGCCCGCGCCGCCCTCGATGCTGGCGTCGTGACCGAACGAGCCATGGCCGAAGTCGCAGCGCGCAGCCAGCGCAGCGCGATGAGCAACCCGAACGCCTTGCTGCGCGGCGAGCACGACGTCGACGAACTCTTGGCGCAGCCGTACGCGAACGCGCCGCTGCGAACTCACGACTGTCCGCCGGTGACCGACGGAGCGAATGCCATCGTGCTCGCCACCGCCGACGCCGCGGCCAAGTGGTGTGACCGTCCCGTGTGGATACGAGGCATCGATCACCGCATCGACACCCAACGTCTCGGAGCTCGATCGCTCACCACCAGCGCGTCGACCGCCATCGCCGCCGACAAGGCCGGCGCCGGCAACGGCAAACTCGACCTCGCCGAACTGCATGCGCCGTTCACGCACCAGGAACTCATGCTCCGATCCGCGATCGGGCTCGACGAGTCCGTCGACATCAATCCGAGCGGTGGCGCACTGTGCGCCAATCCGCAAATGGCCGCCGGACTCGCTCGCTTCATCGAAGCTGCCGACCGCATCGCAAACGGCAGTGCCAATCGTGGGCTCGCCCACGCAACGAGCGGTCCATGTCTTCAACAGAATCTCGTTGCCGTATTGGAGGGGGCGTCATGACCGAGCGAGTTGCCATCATTGGAGTTGGCCAGACGAAGCACGACGCGTGTCGTGCCGACGTGTCGGTTGCGGGCTTGATCCGCGAAGCCGTCGACCGTGCGCTCGAAGGGGCTGGCCTCACGTTGGCCGAGGTCGACGCAATCGTGATCGGTAAGGCACCCGACATGCTCGAAGGCATCGTCATGCCCGAGCTGTGGCTCGCCGACGCACTCGGCGCCGCCGGCAAGCCCGTCTTCCGAGTCCACACCGCCGGTTCGGTCGGCGGTTCGACCGCCATCGTGGCAGCGCAGCACGTGGCTGCCGGTGTGCACGACGTCGTGTTGACCATCGGTTTCGAGAAGCAGAGCGATGGCAATGCCATGTGGGCGCTCAGCGTGCCGCTGCCGTTCGGCATGCCGGTCCACGCGGGAGCGGGCGGCTACTTCGCACCGCACGTACGCAACTACATCGAGCAGTCGGGTGCGCCCGACTACGTCGGTTCGATGGTGGCGGTGAAGGACCGCACGAACGCACTCAAGAACCCGTACGCCCACCTCCACCAGCCTGACATCACGCTCGAGAACGCGATGGAGAGCCCGATGCTCTGGGACCCGATTCGTTTCGTCGAAACGTGCCCGTCGAGTGACGGCGCATGTGCGCTGGTGCTGACCAGCGAGGCAACCGCCGATCGCCTCGACGTGCCAACAGCGTGGGTGCACTCCACCGCGATGCGCAGCGAGCCGACGATGTTCGCCGGCCGCAACAGCGTGAGCCCGCGTGCCGGCGAAATGTGTGCGGCCGACGTGTTTGCCCAAGCGGGCATCACCAACCCGCTCGAAGAGATCGACGTCGCCGAGATCTACGTGCCGTTCTCGTGGTTCGAACCGATGTGGCTCGAGAACCTCGGCTTTGCGCCACGCCACGAAGGTTGGCGATTCGTCGAGGACGGCGTCACCGAGATGACCGGCACACTCCCCGTCAATCCGTCGGGCGGCGTGCTCTCCTCCAACCCGATCGGCGCTTCGGGCATGCTGCGTTTCGGTGAAGCCGCGATGCAGGTGATGGGAACCGCTGGCGACCACCAGATCGACGGTGCCCGCAAGGCGTTCGGTCAGGCCTACGGCGGCGGCAGCCAGTTCTTCGCGATGTGGGTCGTCGGCGCCGACAAGCCCACGACCTGAAAGGAGCGACTGCTATGAGTGACACCGACGTCGTGACGTACGAACAAGAGGGCAACGTGGTCGTGCTCACGATCAACCGCCCCGAGGCTCGCAACGCAATCAACGGCGCCGTCGCCGCGCAGATCGAGGCGCACCTCGATCGCTTCGAGGATGACGACCTCGCGTGGGTCGCGATCATCACGGGCGCCGGCGACACGTTCAGCGCGGGCGCCGACTTGAAAGAGATCGCAGCGGGCAATGCCAACGACCTGGCGACCAAACGCGGTGGCTTCGCCGGCCTCCACATGCGCGACCGCAAGAAGCCGCTCATCGCTGCCGTCAACGGCCACGCCCTTGCCGGTGGCTGCGAGATCCTGCTGGCCTGCGACATGGCCGTCGTCGCACAAGGCGTGCGTATCGGCCTTCCCGAAGTGAAGCGGTCACTCGTCGCGGCGGCAGGTGCGCTCTGGCGACTCCCGCGGGCCATCGGTCCGGCGCTGGCCAACGAAGTGATTCTCACCGGCGACCCGATCACCCCGGAGCAGGCGCTCGAGTGGGGCTTGATCAATGCCGTCGTCCCGCAGGACCGCGTGCTCGACGAAGCAATGGCACTGGCTCAGCGGATCGCCGTCAATGCGCCGCTCGCCGTACAGGCCAGCCTGCGGGTGGCTCGTGACGCATTCGATGAAGACCCCGCCGAGCTCGCTCAGGCGAGCGGCCGCGCATTCGGTTCGGTGATCGCCACCGAAGACGCCAAAGAGGGCCCACGCGCCTTCATCGAGAAGCGCCCCGCCGTCTGGACCGGCCGCTAGGGCACGCTGCACCGTACGCTCCACCCCCATGGCTGACGTCTCCGTCCAACGCACCATCAACGCCTCCCCTGCTGAGGTGTGGGAGCTCGTGTCCGATCCGACCCGGATGGGTGAGTGGTCGCCGGAGAACACCGGCGCGTCCTGGCTCGGCGACGCACAGGGCCCGGCGCTCGGTGCGAAGTTCAGAGGCTCGAACAAGAACGGCCGGTTTGCGTGGAAGACGAACTGCACCGTCACCCGGTGCGTGGAGAACGAGGCGTTTGCCTTCGAGGTGAAGTCAGGACCGCTTCGGATCGCGGGCTGGGAATTCCAACTTCAGGCCGATGGCGACTCGACCGTGGTCACGCAGAACTTCACGCAGCACGAGCCTGAGCTGATGGCGAAGATCATCTCGAAGGTGATCGGGGTCGACGATCGCCACGAGTTCAACCGCGTCGGCATGGAAGCCACCCTCGAGGCGATCGCCGCCGAATTGGAACGCTGACGACCCGACCGACCCCGCTCTGTCATGATCGGGTGGTGGACGACGAATCAGCCATCACCAAGATTCACGCTTCGACGGTCGACGAGGCCGCTCGCGTGCTTGCAGCGGCGTTCGCGACCGACCCGATCTTCCTCTGGATGGCCGGCAAGGAATCTGTTTCGTCGACGCAGTTCGCTGCGGGCTTCGCGGCCACGATCACCGCCGAGCTTCGCCGCGACGAGCACGAGTGCTACATCGCAACCGATGGGGGCTGCGTCACGTTGTGGCACGGCGTCAATCAGTGGAAGCCGAGCCCGATCGAAGGCCTCCGCATGATGCCGGGGTACCTCCGCTCGTTCGGGCTGCGCCGGGCTCCCGCGTTACTCAAGGTGCAGGCCGCGATGGAGAAAGCACACCCCACCGATCCGCACTATCACCTGGCGTTCATCGGCACCGACCCCGCGTTTCAGGGCACCGGGCGCGGCTCGGCAACGCTCACCGCGATGCTCGAACGCTGCGACACCGAAGGACTCCCCGCGTACCTCGAGAGCTCGAATCCGGCGAACGAGGCGTTCTACATGCGTCATGGGTTCGTCGTGACCGAGCAGATCGCGCTCCCCGGTGACGCTCCCCCGGTGAGCGCCATGTGGCGCGACTCCCGCGGCTGAATCTTCGAGGACGAGGAGGAACCCTCCTCGCACATGGTCGCTGCGTCGCCTACGGTCGCACCATGCGCATCGACAAGATCCCGATCGGGTCGAACCCTCCTGAGGACATCAACGTCATCATCGAAGTGCCGGTCGGTGGCGAGCCGATCAAGTACGAGCTCGACAAGTCGTCGGGAACCTTGTTCGTCGACAGATTCCTGTACACACCGATGCGCTACCCGGGCAACTACGGCTTCGTACCGCACACCCTCTCCGAAGACGGCGACCCGATCGACGTGTTGGTCTGCAACACGCGCGTGATCGTGCCCGGCGCCGTGATCAACTGTCGGCCGATCGGTGTGTTGGTCATGGAAGACGAAGCCGGCAATGACGAGAAGGTCCTCGCCGTACCGAGCGATCACGTCAGTCGACGTTACGCCCACGTCGAGGAGTACACCGCCTTGCCCGACATCACAGTCGACCAGATCCAGCACTTCTTCCAGCACTACAAGGACCTCGAACCCGACAAGTGGGCGCGCATCGACCACTGGGGAGGGTCCGCCGAGGCCCGGCAGATGATCGTCGACGCGATCGAGCGCGCCGACTAGCGCGAGCTACTCGCTGTACTCGTGCTCCGGGCCCGGGTAAACGGCATTGTCGACGTCTTCGCGAAACGCCTTGGCGGCATCCAGCAAGGTGTCGGCGATCTGCGCGTACTGCTTGACGAAACGCGGGATACGGCCACGGGTCATCCCAGCCCAGTCGGACCACACGAGAAGCTGACCGTCGCACTGCGGGCCCGCCCCCACCGAAATCGTCGGGATCGACAGCTCTGCAGTGACCTGCCCGGCGATCGCCGAGGGCACCATCTCGAGCACGACCGCAAACGCTCCGGCCGCCTCGACCGCATGAGCGTCGGCGAGCAGATTCTCAGCGTCGTCACCACGCCCCTGGATGATGTGGCCACCGAGACCGTGCTCGCTCTGCGGCGTGAATCCGATGTGGCCCATGACCGGAATGCCCGCTCGAACAATGCGCTTGATCTGCTTCGCGCTTCGGACGCCGCCTTCGAGCTTGACCGCCTGCGCACCGGTTTCCTTCATGAACCGCAGCGACGTGGAGAGCGCCTCGTCGGGTCCGTTCTCGTACGAACCAAACGGCAGGTCGGCAACCACCAGCGCTCGCTTCGCCCCGCGAACCACCGCAGCGGTCAGCGGAATCAACTCGTCGACGGTTACGGGGATCGTCGTGTCGTAGCCGAACACCGTGTTGCCCGCGGAGTCGCCGACGAGCAAGAAGTCGATGCCGGCCTCGTCGAAGACCGACGCCGACAGGTAGTCGTAGCTCGTCAAACCGGTGATCTTGATGCCGTTCTCC
>CALICC010000068.1 GCA_938049325.1 uncultured Ilumatobacter sp.
CCCGGCTTCGAAGGCCGCAACTCGACGCATCAGATCAAGAAGATGACCAAGCAGCAGATCGTGGACCTCCGCGACCGGCTGTACATGCAGGACGAGATCCCTGCCGACTCGATCGAAGCCGACGACCCGCCGTACTTCAAGCCGTCCGAAGACTCGGTGGAGTACCAGTACATGATGGAGCGCCGTCGTGCGCTCGACGGCTCGGTCCCCAAGCGCACCACCCGCGTTCGCAAGCCGATGTCGCTGCCGGAGGACAAGGCCTACGGCGAGATGTGGGGCGGCTCGGGCGGCCAGGAGGTCTCCACGACCATGGGCTTCACCCGCCTGCTGCGCAACCTGACTCGCGACGCCAACGTCGGCGAGCGGGTCGTGCCGATCATCCCCGACGAGGCACGCACGTTCGGCATGGACGGTCTGTTCAAAGAGATCGAGATCTACGCGTCGCAGGGCCAGAAGTACGAGTCGGTCGACCATGACCTGCTGCTGTCGTACTCGGAGTCGAAGCAAGGCCAGATCCTCGAAGAAGGCATCACCGAAGCGGGCGCGATGTCGAGCTTCATCGCAGCTGGAACGTCGTACTCGACGCGCGGTGTTCCGATGATTCCGTTCTACACCTTCTATTCGATGTTCGGTTTCCAACGCGTCGGCGACCTCATCTGGCAAGCCGCCGACATGCGTACGCGCGGCTTCATGATGGCAGCGACCGCCGGACGTACGACGCTGATGGGCGAAGGTCTCCAACACCAAGACGGCCACAGCCTGGTGCTGGCCTCGACGGTCCCGGCCGTGCAGGCCTACGACCCCGCGTTCGCCTACGAAGTCGGGGCGATCGTGCAAGCAGGCATCAAGCGGATGTACGGCGGCGGGTCCCCCCACGAATCCGACGTCTTCTATTACATCTGCCTCTACAACGACAACTACGAGATGCCTGTGCTGCCTGAGGTCGAAGGCCTCGCCGAGCAGATCGTCGAAGGCATCTACAAGTTCTCCGACGCTCCGGAGATCGGGAGCGGCGCCAAGCAGGCCACGATCCTGTTCTCCGGCCCGACGCACGCAGCCGCGAGCGAAGCGCAGGCAGAACTCGCCGAGCACTACGGCGTCGCCGCCGAGACCTGGTCGGTGACGTCATACAAGGCCTTGCGCGAAGAGGGCCTGGGCGTCGAGCGCCACAACCGGCTCCACCCGAGCGGCGACAAGAAGACACCGCTCATCGCACGTCGCCTCGAAGCGTCTCACGGCCCGATCACCGCCGTCTCCGACTTCATGGCGATGGTGCCCGATCAGGTTCGTCAGTTCCTCGGTGGACGGACGTTCACGACGCTGGGAACCGACGGCATGGGCCGTTCCGACACCCGCGAGGCACTGCGCCGCTTCTTCGAAATCGATACCGGCCACCTCGTGGTTGCCGTGCTCTCCGGGCTCCTCGCCGAGGGCACCGTCGACGCGGCGACCGTCGAGGACGCGATCAAGCGCTACGACATCGACCCCGACGCCATCGACCCGTGGGACTCATACGTCGACTGAGTCCTTTTGGTTCCGGCACCGGCACTACCCAGCAACTGGGTCCTTTCCGTCCCGGCACCGGCGCTACCCAGCGGGCCGACAGCGCTATCGCGATGTCGGCGATCGAGATGGTCACACCACAAGCGCTCGATTGTTCGTCGCTCGATGCACTCCCAATGTGCGTCGAGTCCAACACGATCTTTACCGCGCGATGCAAGCCGCCGAAAGGCTGATTCGCTGCTCACGCCGAACGCCTCAGCCAGTTCCCGCGCGGTGCCGGTGCGAAGTCGCTGCGCCATGTGCGCGGCGAGATCGCGTGCTGGATTCGCAACTCGGGCCGTCGGCAGGAGCAGTCCTACGAGGGGCACCCCAGCGACGACGGACACTGCGGCCGCCACGTCGGAGATCGCGTACGGCACGAACTCACAGCCGTTTCGCGGTGTCTTGTCAGATGGGTGCGGGTTCTCGGTGAACGAGCGGAGGCGCTCCCGGTCGTCGCCATGAGACCCCAGCAACCTTTCGGTGACCATCCAGTCGGGCGTCGGCCGACGACCCAGATACATGCCGTAGCTCGAGTAGGGGTCTGATCCGAGTTCGCTGAGCGTCCTTCGGTCGAGCGGGTTGCGGTGGACATATCTCGCCATCTGCTGGAAGATCGCGGTTGGGTTGGTTTCGTGCTCGAGGTCGACCACAGTCGAGCTGAAGCGAGCGGCGAACAGGTGCCCGATGCGCCCGACTCGAGGATTGTGGAATTCGGCGTACCGCTTGAACAGGCGCTGCGCGAAGTCCGAGACTCCGCCATCAGGGCAATGCACGAGTAGATGCACGTGGTTCGACATCAGAGAGAACGCGTGGATCTCGACGCCGAACCGGTCGGCGGCGCTGACCATCTCCTCAACGAACCGATCGCGATCCACCGTGTCGCTGAAGATGTCCTGGCGGTCCACCCCACGAGTCGTGAGGTGAAACCATCCGATTTGCTCTGAGGTCCTTCGTAGTCGTCCCATGCCGAGCATCATGACGATGGGGTGCATCACGGTTCCCGCACTGGGTAGCGCCGGTGCCGGAACCAAAAGGACCCAGCCATTGGGTAGCGCCGGTGCCGGAACCAAAAGGACCCAGGGCGAACGGGTAGATTTGTTGTATGGCCGGAACGTTGTACATCACGGGTGACAAGGCGGCAGACAAGCTGCTGAACACCAACGCGAACGCGTTGCTCCTCGGCATGCTGCTCGACCAGCAAGTACCGATGGAGTGGGCCTTCAACGGCCCCAAGACCCTCAAGGATCGCCTGGGTCACCTCGACCCGAAGAAGATCGCGGCGATGGACGTCGAAGAGTTCGTCTCGATCTGCTGCGAGAAGCCTGCCATCCACCGGTTCCCCGGTTCGATGGGCAAGCGCGTCCACCAGGTGTGCACCGCACTCGTCGACGACTACAAGGGCAACGCCGCCAACATCTGGAAGGGCGTCGAAGACGGCAAGGCGCTGTACAAACGACTCAAGGCACTCCCGGGCTACGGCGACGAGAAGTCGAAGATCTTCGTCGCACTGCTCGGCAAGACACAAGGCGTCGAGCCGGAAGGTTGGCGTGATGCTGCCGGCAAGTTCGGCGACGACGTTCCCCGTTCGGTCGCCGACGTGTCCGACGAAGTGTCACTCGGCAAGGTCCGCGAGTGGAAGAAGGCTCAAAAGGCCGCCAAGAAGGACAAACAAGACCGACCGACCGGCTGATGTCGCTCTGGCAACGGGTCCGAGCTCGCCTCGCGACCCCGCCCCAACTTCCCGCGGCCCCCGCCGATCCGGAGCGCGCCGCGTGGATGCGCAGCCGCCGCCTGCAACTCGACGGGCTCAACGTCGTCGGGTATCACCGGCGCCAGCTCGGACTCGGCGATGCCGGCCGCGTCATCACCAGTGCGTTGATCGATGGTCACGTGCCGAACGCTCCGCTTGCGTTCGCCGCGAGTCCGAGCCCGGCGATCGAGCCACCCTTCGCGATGTCACCGACGATCGACCACGCCACGACCTTGGCCGTGGTTTCTGCAGATCAGATGCCCGTGCTCCACGAATGGCATCCCGAGATCTTCGAGCACTCGGACCGCATGATCGGCTACTGCTTCTGGGAGCTCTCACAGCTTTCCGAGGCAGGCAGGTCAGGAGTGAAGCTGCTCGACGAGGTGTGGGCGCCGACGACGTTCGTCCAGCAAGTGTTCGAATCGTTGGACGTGGTGCCCGTTCACCATGTTCCCCTGCCGATCCCCCGCCCCGAACCGTCACGACGTGAGCGATCCAGCTTCGCACCTCTGGCCGATGTCGGCGACCGACTGATCTTCGGCGTTGCGTTCGACTATTTCAGCGTCCTCGAACGCAAGAACCCGATCGCCGCGATCGAAGCATTCACGCGGGCCTTCGCTCCTGGCGAGGGGCCCGTGCTCGTCGTCAAGACGCTCAACGCCATCCACCACCCCGATGACGATGCGCGGCTCCGAGCAGCAGCAGGCGATCGCGCCGACATCCGGATCTGGGACGAGCATCTGGACGACGGCGACCAGTTCGCATTCCTCGGTCATCTCGACGTGCTCGTGTCGCTACATCGCGGCGAAGGCCTCGGCAAACATCTCGCCGAAGCAATGTGGCTCGGTGTGCCGTGCATCGCGACCGGGTATTCAGGCAACCTCGATTTCATGACGAACGAGTGCGCTCGCCTGATCGAGTACACGTTGATCGACGTCGAAGGGGGTGGCTCGATTTACCCGGCGGGAACGCAGTGGGCAGATCCCGACATCGGCCACGCCGCCACGGCGATGCGCGAGCTCGCCGACGACACCAAGGCACGAATTGCGCTCGGTGCGGCGGCTCACCGTCAAATGACGCAGCAGCCCGACGGAGCCGACTTCGCCGCGACGGCGCGGCGCCTACTCGGCACGTGAACCTCAGTGTGCGGATCGACCGCGCCGCAGCAATCGCCGCAGCGCGCGAACCGGAGTGACCGCGAGTTCGGCGTTGAGCCAGCGGTTGTCGCGCTGTAACGCCTCGACCGCCGCGGAAAGCTCCTCGGCGCGTTGCTCGGCTTGCATGCGTGCCAGCTCGAGATCCCCGATGCGTCGACGCACTCCGGCCGGCATCAGCGCGGGACGTGTGTCGCAGGCGACAACCCAGGCATCGACCGTCGCGTGATCGAGCAAGGCCGAGTGCGCCCCGTCGACGCCAACGACACCGGTCTGCGTGATTCCGCAGAACTCCACGGCATCGAGCAGGAGAGTTGCGGTCGGCGACTTCTCGTTGTCGAGGTCGACACCCCGCACTGCTTCGGTCGGCAACGCGAACGCTGCCGAAGGGGCACCAACGGTTCCGAGTTCTTCGATCGATGCGTGCGCCACGGGGCCGGCGTCTGCGTCGGCGCTCTGGTCGCACCGCAAGATCGTGGCGAGCAGGGAACCGCTCTCGGTCGCGGCTGCCTGTGCGAATTGCTCCACCCAGTTGGCAGTGAGCGAATCTCCTGGCGCCACCACCGACAGGTGATGACCGACCGCTCCATCGATCATGGCCGCAAGCGTCTCGACCCGACTCGGCCGAGGCCCGACGTCAGCAGCGCACACCAGCTCCCACGACCGTGTGCTTTGACCTTCGAGCATCGTGCGCAAGTGGTCGACCTCGTCGGCGCTCATCAGCGGTTCTGCCAGCACCGACAGAAAGACAGACGGCGCGGCCGGCGCCGCTGACCCGAGTGGAGCGCCCGACGGCGCGTCCCCGGTCGGCTCGAACAGCCGAATGAACTGATACGTGGTGCCATGCCGATCGGCCCGCGAGCGCAGCGCGTCGAGCCATGCACCGCTGCGACTCGACGCGTCGATGGTGGGGAGACCCGCCGGCCACGACTGATCGGTGCGCTCAGCTGACCGGTCAAGGCGGGCGACTTCGACGAACGCTGCCGACGTCATCAGCTCGTGGAGCGATGCGTCGGTGAAGAACCGCAGGTGCGTGTGGTCGAGCAATCCCGTCGGGGTGACGTCCCACCGCCCTGCGAGGAGCTTTGCTCCGACGTCGCGATGGGCAACGTTGGGAACGCTGACGCCGAGCGCCGCGTCGGCGTGCTGGTCGAGCCAGACCGAGAGCTCACCGAGCAGGCGTTGCGGCTCGACAAGATGTTCGATGACATCGATCGCCAGGACCGCAGCCACCGGCTCCGTCGACGACTCGGCCACGCCGCGCAACGTGCGCATCGTGGCCTCGAGGTCCCCGAGGTCGAGATGGTGGGCGTCGAAGCCGCGGGCAGCGACCGCTTCGACTGCCACATCGTTGATGTCGAGGCCCACGTAGGTGAAACCAGCAGCCGCCATGGCTTCGGCGTGTGGGGCATACCCGCAGCCAAGGTCGATGACGACACCGCGGGCCGAACGTCCGGAGAGCAACGAGACCAATCGACCGTGCGACTCATCCCAGTCGAAGTCGACGTCGTACGCGGCTGGGCGCCCCGCCCGCTCCTCATCGAGTTCATCCACGTGAGGTGCCTCCGTTCCGGACCATCTCGCCGAGGCGCCGCATCCACGCAGCCTGCGCAACGACATCAGGGTCGGCGACGCCGACACGACGTGCGGCCTCGCTCCACACAAGCGCGTCACCGGCAGTACGCGCGGCGAGTGCTGGGACAGCACGCTCGAAGACGGCGTCGATGTCGACGGGGAGCGACGATGCCCGCCGAGTCACGTTGAGTCGCTGCCGCTCCAGTGGCACGCCGACGAACGCACCCAAACCGTCGAAGGCCCCATCGCCCTGCTCGACCAAACCAACGAAGCCCAAGCGCCGGATCTTGGTGGACGCGATGCGCGCGACCCTGGCCAGCGCCTCGTTGGGGATGAACGAATTGTCGGGAATCGCGGGATCGTCGACCAACAGGCGAATCAACACGTTGTCGGTCTGGTACGCGATCGACTCGTCGAGCAACCAGTCGGCGAAGTCGAGATGCACCGCACTCGTGCTGCTCTGCCAGGGCAGCTCGGCGGTTCGTGCCTCGTCGGTCAGGCCTCGCCAGTACTCATAGTGCGAGAGCAACCGGCAGCGTGGCTCGCGTACCACCGTCGCGATGTCGCCAAGGTCGAAGCGCGTCTGCAACGTCGCGAGCGTGAAGTGTCCGGCCACGGCGTCGACACCTTGAAGATCGGCACGATCTTCAAGGACCTGATGACGCAGCCCGGCCGGGCGCTCGTCGTTGCGGTAGGGACCCATCCACGTCGGGTCGAAGACGTGGTCCGACCACCGGTGGTCAGCCAATCCGGTGCGCAGGCTGGCAACGACCGAGCTGCCCGCCGACTTCGGAACGTGCAAGAACGCAAAGGGTCGCACGCCACCCTCGGTCGACGCATCGGCTTGGTTCGAACCGCCATGGTTCGCACTCCTCCGATCGGCGAGACGGTCCTGCACCAGCTCCGTCACGCGGCCACCCACCGAGCGAGCTCGTTTGAGGGCCGCACGGGCCGTCACCGCGAGTTCGCCGTCGCGACGCAGTGCTGTGGATGCAACCAGCGGCGGTGCCGATGCCGACGGAGCCCCAGCGGCGTCGAGATTCGCGAGCCACTCGCCCAGGCTTCCGTTTCCGCCACCGAACCCGTCGGGCGTGCCACGATCGTCGACGGTCCGTCCTGCCGCGACCTCTTCAAGCACGGCATTGCGGACCCGACGCCGGACCTCGGTGGTCAACTCGACGCCGTCGTCGGAACGATTCCACGGATATGCCGAACGACGCCGTTCGACGTGACCGAGCTCGATCAACCGCGCTGCGTATGCGTCGGACAGCGTCCGCATTCCGGTGCCGACCGCATGATCGACCCGCGGCGCGGGCAACTGATGCTTCGACAACACGTCGGGACGCTGCGGATCGAATCCACTGAAGTGCACGAATCGGACTGGATGCGCTTCGGATGCAGCCACGACGGCAGGCGGCGATACCGAAGCGTCGATGGGACGCTCGTGGATGTTCCACCACGCGACGTTCATGCCGGAGTCGCGACAGATCTGATAGTCGAACAGCGACGGAACCCAGTCAACCCAGCGCTGGTCGGTGAAGTGCGACTGTTCGAAATCGACGACGGCATCAAATCGCAGGCGTTCGTCCCACCAGTCGAGG
The DNA here is from genome assembly GCA_938049325.1 of uncultured Ilumatobacter sp. Classification (GTDB taxonomy): domain Bacteria; phylum Actinomycetota; class Acidimicrobiia; order Acidimicrobiales; family Ilumatobacteraceae; genus Ilumatobacter_A. Next base: position 7,626 of record CALICC010000068.1, read on the forward strand.
AAGGCGCGGCCCTGATTGCTGACGGCGAGAAAGCCGCAGTTGTACATGCCGGACTGCATGATCGTGCCTTCGCTCACGTTCATGCCGTCACGCGGGACCGGCTCGAGTGCGTGCGGCGTGAGCACGATGCCGTGCTCGATCGCCGGCTCGACCTGTGCGTCGAAGTTCGAGAAGACCTGGATGTCAGGATCGAGGTAGCAGGCGATTCCGGTCTCGTCCTGCGAGCGCAGCAACAGCCGCAAGAACGACGGCTTGACCGCCGTGGAGAACTCCATCACGTCGTAGATGGTCTTCATCGTCGACAGCGATGCAGCGTCGAGATCGAGGTCGGCCAACCGGGCCGTCTCAATATCGGCACCGAAGTCGCACGGCTCGTCATCGACGACGAGGACCGTAAAGGTCGAGGCCGGGTGATGTTCGAGGAACGACTCGCCCAGCAGGCGGGCCATCGCGGAGTAGTTCGACGCGACAATCGTTCCAGCTCGCATTGCCGGCAACACTAACGGCGAGCGGTATCAGGCCACGCGGCAACTCGACCCGGCATCGCGTTCCGGATGCGGCCGACAACACCGCGCGCAACGTCGAGCCCGTCGAAGAACGGCTGACTCTCGCCAGTTTCGGAGGCGCCGGGAGCACGCAGCACCGCGGCAAACGCTTCGCCGAACTGAGCGGCGGTCGGCTGGTCGGCGATGCGGCGCCGAGCTCGCTCGACCAAACGCGCCCTAAAGTCGGGCTCGAACGCGAGACGTCGCAGCAACGCTGCCGCTTGGTCGAGGTCGGGTTCTGCCCAAACGGCAGTCTCGGGATAGATCCCCTGGCCGTTGGTCACGTGCACGAGCTCGGCGTCGACCATCGCCGCGCAGCGGTGATCCATGAAGTCGGTGACGCTGGAGTACCGCGTCGCGACCACAGCGGTACCGAGCCACATGGCGAGCGCCGGGTGCAGGCCGTACCCCTCGCTGCGGTGCAGCGACACCAGACAGTCGGCGGCGGCCAGGAGCGCGTGGTGGTGCGCATCATCGAGGTGTTCGTCGACGAATTCGATCCGTGGATCGCCGCCGCATACCGCACGGGTGGACGCGACGTCGTCGGGGCGCTGGTCGCCGTTGATCGACTTGACGACGAGGCGCACCTGCGGTTGGCCATCATGGTCCGGGAAGGCAGTTCGAAACGCCTCGATTGCCCCATGAGGGTTCTTGCGCTCCACGATGCTCAGGTAGTCGAAGCTGACCACGAAGACCACGTCATCGTTCCAACGACTCCGCCATTCGCGCACGAGGAGGTCGTCGACATCCGGTTCAGGCATCCTGAGCGGTACGAGCCGCACGGCGACACCTTCGGGGGCCACCCGAGCGTAGGCCTCGCGCACAAAGGTGGTCGGAGCCCACACTTCGTCGACGAGGCTCATCGCATCGCGATGCTGATCGGGCACCTCGGCAAGCTCCCAGAGCCAGTAGCCGATGATGCGCTTTCCCGGCCCAGTGAGCTCCGGGTATCGCTCGCAGAACAGCGCGAACTCGAACGCCGTGACCAGCGCGATCGTGGTGTCGTGGAGATGTGCTGGAGTCGGACGGGCTGGGCGACGACGGGGGCTCGTCGACAGGTCGTTGTCGACCTCGACCACCGGGACACCCGCCTCGCGAAAGGCGTCCGACATCTCGCGAGCGATGCTGCCGAGACCGCTGCTGATGTGGTGATACCCGACGATGTTGACGCCTGGTGTTCCGCGAAGGCGCCGAGCCATACGTTGCCGTTGAGCCGAGCGGAGGCGGGACACGATTCGTCGGGCTGCGCTCGGCGGATGATTCCGGAGCCGCACACGCAGCACGGCGGGCAGTCCAATGAGGCCGTCGAGCAACGCTCGTCGGTGCGCCGCATGAGGGGCATGACGCAACCGCCGGAGCGACAGCCCGACCCCACGGGCGAGCTCGATCGGCGAACCGTGCAGCGCAGACGACCAGATCCGATTGCGCTCTTGAAGGCGTCGCACATCGTCACCCATCGACGCCGTCGTCGCGCTCCCGCGATGCCAGACGTGAGACGCGGGTACGAGGCGCGCCCGCCATCCACACCGTTGTGCTCGCCGCGACAACTCGACGTCTTCGTAATACAGAAAGAACCGCTCGTCGAAGGAACCGACGTCGTCGAGGAACGATCGACTCACGACAACGGCACCCCCGGTGAAACCTTCGATGTCGCTCGGAGCAGGATTCAGGTCATCGACCGATCGCCCGCGATCGATGTCGGAACCCGCGCCGTACTTGTCGATCGTGACACCAGCGCTATTGATCGTGTCGGTCCCTGTTTCGATGAGGAGCGGTTGTGCGATGCCCACGCGCGTGGACGCATCGAGCTCACCGAGCAGCGGCTCAAGCCATCCGTCTGCGACCTCGACGTCGTCGTTCAGCAAAGCCACGGCCTGCGCACCTCCGGCCAGTGCCGCCGCGATTCCGAGGTTCATGCCAGCGGCGTAGCCGCCATTCGAACCGGCAGAGATCACGGTGACGGCGTCGCTGAGCCGACGGTCGCCATCCGGTGCCGCTTCGAGCAGTGCGAGCGCCGACTCGCCGTTGTCGACGACGATGACGCGGGCAGATCCCGACCCGTCGACGACCGACCGCACGGTCGCTTCGAGCATGCCAGCCGGTGGCCGGAACGTGAGGACGACGACTGCGGTCAGATGATCCGCGCTCGTTCGTTGCGCGGAGCCTGGTGACACACCGTCAGTGTATTGAGATCGCGGGATCCGAAGCGTCTACCGGAGCGGGACCATCGGGCGCAGCGAACTCCGGCGCCGTCACAGGAGCCGGCGGAGCGAGCAACGATTGAGGTGCAGCCATCGCCGGCAACGGCGCGACGGGGGCCGAAGGGGCCACGGGGGCCACGGGGGCCACGGGGGCCGAGGCAACGACGGCCGCTGGAGCCTG
>CALICC010000069.1 GCA_938049325.1 uncultured Ilumatobacter sp.
CGACGCCGACGTTCGACGAATCATCGGTGCCGGCGGGCTTGTTGCGCGCCCATCAGGTCGCTGCAAACGTGTGGGGTCGACTCGTCGTCGAGGCCGGGGCGATCGGCTTCGTGTTCGAGGACGCGCCCGACGATGTCCGGATCGTCGCCGAAGGGCAGACGCAAGTCATCCCACCCCAACGTCCGCATCATGTGGTGATCGACGGGCCTGCGCAGTTCGCCGTCGAGTTCTATCGACGCTGAGGTCGACCGGAAGTCTGTGCCCGCTGCGACTCTGGGTCGAGGTCGTCCCGGATGCCGGAACTGATCCGACCCGGAACGTGAGCTTGGCTACGACTCGTCGCCCGCGTCGATGCCGCCAGTTTCCGCGTCGTCGCTCATCTCGACGGCCATCTGCTCGATGAGCGCGCGGAGTTCGCTGTCGTCGACGCTGTCGTCGAACAGCGACTGCATGCCGTCGTGCGTCTCTGCCGTCTGGAAGATCTGGCCGATCGTGATCGCCACCATCTCGAGTTGGCGTGTGCCGAAGCCTTGGAGCATCACGTCGACCATGTCATCGTTGACCGGTAGGAAGCCGCTGTACGCGCGGTAGCTGTCTCCAACCGGAACGAGTCGGCCGATGACCTTCCATCCGGCTTCGAGCGGTTCCTCTGGCACGGTGTCGCGCACGGTCAAACGGTCGCGTGTAGCGAGGTCGATCACGTCCATCGAATCGGCGGTCGACCGGACGACTTCGTACACGCTGCGCGTCGTGTCGATCCACCGCTCGACCAGTTCGGCTTCGTCGCGGGGGAGGAGCGAACGCTTCGCGTCGAGGAATCGGTCCGCGACTCGGCCTTCGTGAAACGCCATGTCGATCGGCAGGTACGACTGACGCAGCATCGTGCGCAGGTCAGCCGACTCGACGTCGCTCACGATCGTGTCGGCGATCATCCCTGGGACGGCAGGGTTGGTGAGCTGCATGAAGCGCATCATCTTCACGTACAGCCATCCGGCGCGATGTTCGATCTCGTGGAGTTCGTTGCCGAGGTGACACTGCTTGTATTTGCGGCCTGACCCGCATGGGCACGGGTCGTTGCGCCCGGCCATCGCCCGCGGACGGATGGCCGCGAACGGCGCGATCTCCTCGGCCAACTCGCGTCCGAAATTCGATGTCGAGGTCACGGGGTCGTATTCCTCGTCGAGGTCGACGTCGGTCATCACGCCGGCTTCGTCGAGCAGCGCCTTGGCTGCGAGTGGCTCGCTGCGGTCGGCGGCGAATCCGGCGAGGTCGGCGAGCACCATCGCGTGCCCGCTCGAACGAGCGCCTTCGAGGAGTGCAATCGCGCCGTCGGTGTCGCCGCTCAACATGAGTTGCCGCGCGCGAATCCACTCGACGCCGGGCGTGGCGCTGTCGCCGAGGGTTTCGACGAACGCGTCGAGGCCCTCGCCGACGAGGTGGGAGTCGGTCCACTCGGTCCATGCCAACTCGGCGACCTTGGCATCGTCGAGGGCAGCGGTCACTCCCGCGGTAGGAGCTGGCGAGCCGGTGCCGCTGTTGATCGTGACAGGTGCGGCGACCAGTGCGGCGTAGGCCGCGGCTTGCTCGTCGGTCAGCTCGTGGTTGAGCTGCACCATGTTGATCATCTGCCACGCAACGAGCGCTCCCCAGTCCGTTTCGGGCTGGCCGACCATGCCGCGATGGATCGACAGCCCAGCAGCCTCGATGAGATCGTCGATCGGTGGCACCTGCGACGCCGTGAACGCGTCACGGTCGGCGACCACCATCGACGCCACGACGCTGCTCAGCGGCGCGGTCGTCAGTTCGACGTCGCTGCCGTCGATCGGTCGGGTGATCGTGCGCAGTTCGGCGTGCGTCTCGAAGGCGGTGCGCACGGCCGCGAGCTGAGCGTCGGGCCCGTCGACCTGGTCGCCTGCTTCGATGCGCAGCGTGAACGCGTCGATGATCGTCATCGTCGCGACCTGGCCAGCCAGTTGGGTGAGTAGGCCCGATGGTGGGATGACGACATCCACGCCGGAGCCGTCGATCTCTGCGCCGTCGACGAGCGCGTTCCCGAGTGCGGTGTCGTCGGCGTCGATCATTGCCACGTTGCCGTCGAGCATCATCTCGACCAGCGGCTCGAGCAGTGGTGTGGCGACGATGAAACCGTTGCGTGCGTCGTCGTCGGTGATCGGAACCGACCATGCAATTCCCGCGTAGAGCGACGGCAGATGCGCGATGTGATCGATCGAGGTGTGGCCGATCTGTGGTGTGAGTTGTACGAGCCGATCGAGTTCATCGAGGCCGTATTGATCAGGCTCGCCGAGTTCGACGGATCGAGCCGACAGCTCGCTGCGCAACTCGTCTTTCGTCATGACTCGCTGGCCCAACACGTCGACCGCCGCGTCGAGGAGCCCTTCGGTTTCCGACATGGCAACAGGCTACGAGTGCGGGGCCGAGACGAGATCGCCTCCGCGTGCGATCATGAATCATCATGGAACGGATGCCGACCTCATGGATGAGCCGACCGTGACCCTCCCAGCTGAGGCGCAGGAGATCATCGATCAACTGTTGTTGGAACCTCACCCGGAAGGTGGCTGGTACCGCCAGACGTTCTGCGACGAGGTGAGCGGCGCGGGTGATGCGTCGTCAACGGCGATCTACTACCTGCTGGCTCGCGGTGAGCGCTCGCATTGGCATCGGGTGCGCAACGCATCGGAGGTGTGGCATCACTACGCGGGAGACGCGCTTCGTCTGAGCGTCTCCCCCGATGGTGTGTCAGTTGAGCAGCACGTGCTCGGCACCGAGCTCGCCGAGGGGCAACGACCTCAGGTCGTCGTGCCGACGGATCACTGGCAGTCGGCGGAGCCGATGGGGGAGTGGACGCTGGCAGGGTGCACCGTCGCGCCGGGGTTCGACTTCGCCAACTTCGAGCTCGCCGGACCTGACTGGCGTCCCGGTTCGTAGAGAACCGGGAGCCAGCCGAGCCGGAGGGGAACGGTGAGCGGTTGGCATTGACCGTGAGGGTCAGGTGAGGCAGTCGGGGGAGGTTCACGGTTGCCGCCGGACTCCGACCGGCGAGGTTCGAAGTGGCCGAGCCCGGCGGGCAACCGCGAGGGGTCAGAGGATCAGAAGGCCTGGCACTCGGCGGCTGCCTCGGTCAGAACTTCGATGGTCTCTGAGGTGAGTTCGTCGGCGGTATCGGCCTTGGCGGCGGCTTGGAACTCGTCCTCGGAGAGGTTGTCCTCGAGGTACTCGGTGACGCACTCGGCGGTCTCCTGCTCCATGCCTTGGTCGACGAGTGCCTCGACGAGATCGTCGCTCGAAACGTCGCCACAGGCGCTGAGGCCGAGGGTTGCTGCGATGGCTGTGATGCTGATGATGATGTGCTTTGTCATGGGGACGAACGTACGGAAACTCCTCAGAATTCGGAACGGGGACCAGTCCCCGCCGGGCCCCAGGTGGACCCCGCCGAACACCCGCCCAGCCAATTCGCGTGAGCTTTTTGCGCCGTGGGGACGCAGATTGCTCACGCGTTCGCCGGTGGTGGGGTGGGTGCGGGCTCGGGTGGCGACAGGAGGCGGGCTCGAGTGGCGTCGGGGAGGGGCTCGGGCGGCGTCGGGGCCTGGCCGGCGTTGGGTCTGGCCGATGGCGATGGCGTTGTTCGCGTGAGCCTTTTGCGTCGTGGGGACGCAGATTGCTCACGCGTTCACCGGTGGTGGGGTGGGTGCGGTCTCGGGTGGCGTCTGGGTGTCGGTCTCGGGTGGTGTCGGGGTGTCGGGCAGCGCGGGGCGGCACGGGAACCGATTCTCTGATCGGGTTGATGGGCGGCGAGACTCCCGAGGTGACGGCGGAGCAGGTGGCAGCGGTGGG
>CALICC010000070.1 GCA_938049325.1 uncultured Ilumatobacter sp.
GTCACCGACGAGGCAGCGGTCGACGCACCGACCGATACCGAATCCGAACCAACCGACGCTGACGCCGCCGAACCAGCGGCAGAGGCAACACCTGACGCCTGAGCCGACGGAGCCGGACAGCATGTCGGAGTCGATGTCCCAGTGGCCGGCACCCGGCGAAGGACAGCCGGCGCGCGCCATCAGTGACTCGGGCTCGACCGCATCACCGATCCGTCCCACCGAGTCGTCGCGAGCGCGTCGCGAGGGAGTCGACCTCCGTTTCGTCAACCGGGAGCTGAGCTGGCTGCGGTTCAACGACCGGGTGCTCGAACTGGCATCCGAGCAAGGCATTCCGCTGCTCGAGCGCGCCAAATTCTGCGCGATCGCGTCGACCAACCTCGATGAGTTCTTCCAGGTCCGCATCGGCGCGATCAAAGATCAGATCGCGGCGGGACTCGATCGGCCCACGCCCGATGGCCGCACGCCGCAGCAGCAGCTCGACGATGTCATGGCGGCCATTCCCGAATTCGTCGAGCGGCTCGACGTCGCGTTCGTCGACCGACTCGTTCCCGAACTCAGCGCCGTCGGCGTCGAAATCGTCGACTACGCCGACCTGTCGGACGACGAGAAATCGGCGCTCGACGACTGGTACGCCGATCGTGTGTATCCGGTCCTGACCCCGCTGGCAGTCGACCCGGGGCACCCGTTTCCCTACATTTCCGACCTCGCATTGTCGCTGGCGATCAACGTGGCCGATCCCGATACCGGCGACCGGCGTTTCGCTCGCCTCAAGGTGCCGTCCGTCTTGCCTCGTCTGGTGCAGGTGGCGGCTGGCCGATTCCTGCCGGTGGAGCAACTGATCGCCGCCAAACTCGACACGTTGTTCGTCGGGATGATCGTCGAAGAGTGGGCGCCGTTCCGCGTCAGCCGAAATGCTGACCTCACCCTCGAAGAAGAAGAGGCTGACGATCTGCTCGAAGCTGTCGAGATGGAGCTTCGTCGGCGGCGCTTCAACAAAGCGGTGCGCCTCGAGGTGTCGCAAGACGTTGGGCCCGAGTTGCTCGACCTGCTCATTCGAGAACTCGAGATCACCCGAAAAGACGTCACGCTGCACCGATCGCTGATCGACCTCAGTTGCTTGACCGAGCTGATGTCGATCGATCGTCCTGACCTCAAAGACGAGCCATGGCCGTCGGTCACCGCCGGGCGCCTCGCCGCTGCCGACGAGGCGGATCGCCCGATCTTCGACGCGATTCGGCAACGTTCGATGCTCGTCCACCATCCGTACGAGAGCTTTGCGACGAGCATCGAAGAGTTCATTGCGCAAGCGGCGGTCGACCCCAAGGTGCAGTCGATCAAGATGACGCTCTATCGAGCCGGCGGCGACAGCGCGATCATTCGCAGCTTGATGCGTGCCGCTGAACGCGGCAAACAGGTCGCCGTGCTGGTTGAGCTCAAGGCGCGCTTCGACGAAGCGGCCAACGTGCAGTGGGCGAAACAGCTCGAACGCGCCGGGGTCCACGTCGTGTACGGCATGGTCGGTCTCAAAACGCACTCGAAGGTTGTGCTCGTCGTGCGCGACGACGGCGACAAACTCCGCCGGTACTGCCACATCGGCACTGGCAACTACAACGCCAAGACAGCGAAGATCTACGAAGATCTCGGTTTGCTCACCTGTGACGACTCGATCGGCGACGACGCTCTCGAATTGTTCAACCACCTCACCGGGTACAGCCGGTCGGTCGACTACGACACGCTGCTCGTGGCGCCGCGCGACCTGCGGCGCCAGCTCCTCGACCTGATCGAACACGAGGCGTCCTACGGAGCCGACGGCCACATCACGTTCAAGTGCAACTCGATCGCCGATCCGGAGATGGTCGAAGCGCTGTACGCCGCGAGCGCCGCCGGAACACGCATCGACATGATCGTGCGCGGCATCTGCTGTATTCGGGCAGGAGTCCCTGGGCTCTCCGAGAACATTCGCGTCCGATGCGTGCTGGGTCGGTATCTCGAGCACAGCCGCATCTATCGCTTCGCCCACGGCAACGTCGTCGATGGCACCCGCGTCGACGGCGCCGACAGTGACGTGCTCCATCTCACGGGGTCTGCCGACCTGATGCCCAGAAACTTGAACCGTCGCGTGGAGGTGCTGGTGCCGATCGAGCATTCGCGCCACGTGCTGTGGCTCGATCAGGCCATCGATTTCGCCATGGCGGACGACGTCGTCGCATGGGACAAACAGCCCGACGACTCGTGGGCTCGCGTCGGGCCGCGGGGTGCGTTCGAGCCGCATCCGCAAGAGCGGATGTACCGCTGGACGGTCGAACAACAGACCGTCGGCAAGCGTACGTCCGACTGAGTCGGCCGCTTGTGGCCTTTGTTCGGCCACGCGACCGACCCCGTTCACCTTCCGTTCACCCAACTGGTCGAGCGGTTCACGTTGGGTCCGTACCGTTCACGGCGTGAACAGCAAACGACGCATTTTGACCGGAGTCCTCGCCCTCTCCTTCGCCGCAGCGGCCTGTGGTGGCAGCGATGACGCGGGCGGCACAGGTGGCGACACGACCGGCGGGGGCGGGGCAGAGACCGTCGACGGTCTCGCCGGCACCCTCGTGGGCGGCGGAGCATCGTCGCAAGCCGCCGCCATGCAGGGGTGGCAGGTCGGCTTCCAGCAGGCCAACCCCGATGTGACCGTCGAGTACGACCCGATCGGTTCGGGCGGCGGCCGCGAGCAGTTCCTCGCGGGCGGCTCGACGTTCGCCGGATCCGACGCATTCCTCAAAGACGACGAGTTCGAAACCTCCAAGGAGCGCTGCGCCGGCGACGGCGGTGCGATCAACCTCCCGCACTACGTCTCACCGATCGCCATCCCGTTCAACCTGTCGGGCGTCGACAGCTTGAACCTGACCCCTGAGGTCATCGGCGGCATCTTCGCCAACCAGATCTCGAACTGGAGCGACCCGGCGATTGCCGATCTCAACCCCGACGCTCAGCTTCCCGACCTGGCGATCAACCCCGTGCACCGCTCCGACGAGTCGGGCACCACCGAGAACTTCACCGACTACATGAGCCAGACCGCTCCTGATGCGTGGACCTTCGGGGCCATCGAGCTGTGGGACGACGATGGTCCTGGCGGCGGCGAAGGCGGCCAGGGAACCTCGGGTGTGGTGTCGGCTGTCGCTGCGGGCGAAGGGTCGATCGGCTACGCCGACGCCAGCCAGATCGGTGACCTTCCGGCAGCATCGGTCGGTGTCGGTGGCGAGTTCGTCGACTTCAGCCCCGAAGCGGCCGGGCGCATCGTCGACGCCTCCGTGCGACTGGAAGGTCGCAACGACTATGACTTCGCGATCGAAGTCAACCGTACGACCGACGACGCGACCGTGTACCCGATCGCGCTCGTCAGCTACCACATCGTGTGCCTGCAGTATGAGACGCAGCAAGAGGTCGATCTGGTCAAGGCGTTCATGACCTACATCGGATCCGAAGCCGGGCAGGCGGCCTCCGCGGCCTCGGCCGGCTCGGCACCGATCTCCGAAGAGGTCAGCGCCGAGATTCTCGTCTCGCTCGAACAGATCACCGTCGCCGGCTGATGCCGCGGCGTACCATGAGGAAGGCGACGTTGGGACGCCGCTCGATCGACCATCCGGATCCTGTTGGGGTTCGGGCATCTGTTCGGAGCTCCCATCTGTGACCACCCTCGAGTCCGCCCCACAGCAGCAGGACGACAGCTCGTTCGGCGAACCCGTCGGCAAGGTCGGCGACAAGGTCTTCCACGGGCTGTCGTTCGGTGCCGCAGCGCTGATCCTGGTCGTGCTGGCCGCCGTCGCCTTGTTCCTCTTTGCCGAGGGACTTCCTGCGTTCACCGGTGATACGAGTGAGCTCGACGGTGACGGCAGCTTCTTGTCGTATGTCGGGCCGCTGATCTTCGGCACGATCTACATCGCCTGCATTGCACTGCTGCTCGCCACACCGGTTGCGATCGCGGTGGCGTTGTACATCAGCCACTACGCGCCGCGCAAGCTTGCCCAGACACTCGGTTACTTCATCGACCTGTTGGCGGCGATCCCGAGCGTCGTCTACGGACTGTGGGGCATCAGCGTGCTGGCGCCGATCATGTCGCGCAGCGTGTTCCCGTGGCTGCGTGACAACCTCGGCTTCATCCCGATCTTCGGGTCCGACGTCGCGATCGCGGCGTCCGGTCGTTCCACCTTCACGGTGGGCGTCGTGCTCGCCGTGATGGTGCTGCCGATCATCACCGCGATCTCGCGTGAAGTGTTCCTGCAGACGCCTCGACTGCACGAGGAAGCATCGTTGGCGCTCGGGTCCACGCGCTGGGAGATGATCCGCCAGGCGGTGCTTCCCTACGGTCGCTCGGGGGTGATCTCCGGCGCGATGCTCGGCCTCGGTCGTGCGCTCGGCGAGACCATGGCCGTCGCGATCATCCTGTCGCCTGCCAAGGGTTACTTCTGGGACGTGCTCACGACGCAGAACTCGAACTCGATCGCAGCCAACATCGCCTTGCAGTTCCCCGAGTCGTCGGGTCTCGAGGTCAACCGACTGATCGCCACGGGATTGGTGCTGTTCCTGATCACCTTCGGGGTCAACTCCATCGCTCGACGTGTTGCCAACACCGGTTTCTCGGGAGCAGACGGATGAGTCTCACAGAGTCACAAACACCAGAGTCTGGGCCCGTCGACGACCTCGTCATGCGTGACTCGATGAAGTCCGGCTCGCTGGCTGGTCGACCGATGCTCATGATCTTCGGCGGTGCCGTTGTGCTCGGTGCGCTGAGTTGGTTGCCATTCGGATCCGTCAACTGGGCCCGGTGGGTCATGGTGACGCTCGTGTCCTACCTCGTCCTGACGTTGGTCATCTCGCGCGTCGTCGAAACGCCGCGTCAGGCCACCGACCGCTTCGCGACCGCGGTGATGAACACCGCATTCCTGCTGGTGCTCCTTCCGCTCGTGTCCGTGCTCTGGACGGTGATCGAACGCGGCTCGAATCGATTCGACTGGGCGTTCTACAGCCAGTCGATGCGCGGCGTGATCGGCGCCGGTGGCGGCGGCTACCACGCGATCGTCGGCACGCTCATCGTCACCGTGCTGACCGCAGTGATCGCGGTGCCGTTCGGGCTGTTCACCGCGATCTATCTCGTCGAGTACGCGCAGGGTGGTCGGTTCTCGAAGATGGTCACCGGGTTGGTCGACGTCATGACCGGCATTCCCTCGATCGTGGCGGGTCTGTTCGCGTACGCGCTGTTCGTGCTGCTCGACGGTCCGGGCCACCGCTCCGGCATTGCCGGCGCCGTCGCGCTCACCCTCTTGATGACGCCCGTCGTCGTGCGCACGTCCGAAGAGATGCTGCGCCTCGTGCCCAACGAGCTGCGCGAGGCGTCGTACGCGCTCGGTGTGCCGCGATGGAAGACCATCGTCAAGGTCGTGCTGCCGACGGCGATCGCCGGGATCCTCACCGGCATCGTCTTGGCGATCGCCCGAGTGATCGGCGAGACGGCCCCGCTCCTGGTCACGGTCGGCATCACGACCGATGTCAACAAGAACCCGTTCTCGGGTCGCATGGCCACGCTGCCGGTGTTCTCGTACAACTCCTACAAGTTTCCGACGCTCCCACCCGATGCGAGCATCGATCGAGCGTGGGCCGCGGCGCTCACACTCGTCCTCATCGTCGTGATCCTGTTCACGATTGCCCGTATTCTCTCTTCCATCTTGAAGCCGAAGGGGCTCCGATGAATCTCAGCGCTCCCGCGAATTCCCGCACTCCCGACACTCTCAACTCACACGATCTCAACGAGGCATCCGATCCCATGACCGACTCCGTCAGCTCCGACGTCGCCCCATCGGCGAGCGCCGAGGTAGCGATCGATCCCAACGCACCCGTCGACCTTCCGAACCGCATCGATGTCAGTGACCTGCACATCTACTACGGAGCGTTCAAGGCGGTCGAAGGGGTGTCGATGACGATCAACCCGCAGTCGATCACCGCGCTGATCGGGCCCTCAGGGTGTGGCAAGTCGACGTTTCTGCGGTCGCTGAACCGCATGCACGAAGTGATCAGCGGCGCGTACGTCGAGGGCAAGGTCGAGATCAACGGCCAGAATCTCTACGGGCCCGGCATCGACCCCGTCGCCGTGCGGCGCAAGATCGGGATGGTGTTCCAACGCCCCAACCCGTTCCCCACAATGTCGATCGCCGACAACGTGCTCGCCGGGAAGAAGCTCAACTCGAAGCGGATTCCGAAGCGCGACGCCGAGGATCTCGTCGAGAAGTCACTGCGCGGCGCAAACCTCTGGAACGAGGTCAAGGATCGTCTCGACAAGCCGGGCTCGAGCCTGTCGGGTGGGCAGCAGCAGCGGCTGTGTATCGCCCGTGCGATCGCCGTGTCGCCCGACGTGCTGCTGATGGACGAGCCGTGTTCGGCACTCGACCCGATCTCGACGCTTGCGATCGAAGAGCTGATGTTGGACCTGAAGAGCGACTACAACATCGTGATCGTGACGCACAACATGCAACAGGCGGCTCGCGTCAGCGACCGCACCGGCTTCTTCAACATCGAGGGCACGGGCAAACCCGGCAAGCTGATCGAGATGGATGCGACGGAGAAGATCTTCTCGAACCCCGCCGAGCAGGCAACGGTCGACTACGTGACAGGACGGTTCGGCTGATGCCGCACGGATTGAGGGCCAACTTCCACGATCAACTCGACGACATTCGCAACGGCATCGCCCGCATGTCGTCGGGGGTCACCGAGCTCGTTCCTCGGGCGACCGAGATCTTGCTCACCGGTGACCTCGAAGGAGCCGAGTACGTCATCCTCGGCGACGACGAGTACGACGCGCAGGCGGTCGAGCTCGAGGAACGATGCTTCAGTCTGATCGCGCTGCAGGCACCTGTCGCAGGCGACCTGCGTCAGCTCGTGTCGGCGATCAAGATCATCGCCGACGTCGAGCGGTCGGCCGACCTCTGCGTCAACATCTGCAAAGCCGCGCGCCGCATCTACAGCCACGAACTCGACGCCGGCCTCCGCGGCATCATCCACAAGTGCGGTCTGCAAGCAGCGGTCTTGTTCAAGGAGGCGACCGAGGCCTACCTCGTGACCGACGGACCGCGTTCCGCGGCACTCCACGACATGGACGCCTATCTCGACGATCTGCACCGACAGTTCATCCAGATCATCTTCCAAAGCCATGCTGCTGGAAACATCGATCTCCAGGTCGCGGTGCAGCTCGCTGTCGTCGCCCGCTTCTACGAGCGCATCGGCGACCACGCGGTCAATGTCGGCGACCGGACGCGCTACATCGTCGACGGCTGGGTCCCTGACCATCCGTATCCGGAGAGCGGCAACGAACTCACCGGAGCTGAGGGCGGCGACGCCGACGCTGAGCTCTCACCCGGAGACGCTGCGGGCTGACGGTGAGCATCGTCGCTGTGATCGTCGCGCTGCTCGGCGGTGCGACGATCGGCTGGTTCGCTCGCGCCGCACGGTCGTCGGCATCGCCGGGGTTCGCTGGCGAACTCGAGAGCGAACGGACGACCGTGGAGACCGGTGAACGAGCGGCTGAGCCACCGAGCGAACGAGCTGACGTCTCCACGACCGCCTCAGCCGCTGATTCCCCTCCCCGGTTGCATGCCGACGACATCGCCGGTGCACTGCAACACGCTGTTGACCAGATCGAGTTGGCGGTGATCATCTATGACGCCAAGCATGTCGAGGTCCATCGCAATCGGGCGGCCATGGCATTGGTCGGAACGCACGCTGGCGTGATCGTCGGAGGACACCTCGATGAGATGTTGTTGGAGCACACCGGGACCGAACCGGTGGAACGCTCGGTCGAGTTGCATGGCCCGCCTCGCCAGGAGCTCGTCCTTCGTAGCGCACGGATGGTCGATGGCGGCAGCGTTGCGATCATCGACGATGTCAGCGAGCGCAAGCGGGTTGACGCCATGCGCACCGACTTCGTGACGAACATCTCTCATGAGCTCAAGACGCCGGTTGGTGCCATTGCGGTACTCGCCGATGCGCTGGATGGTGAGCGTGATCTCAGCACCATCGAGCGGATGAGTCAACGCATCGTCGACGAGGCCCATCGGGCGGTCGGTACGATCGACGACTTGCTCGAACTGTCCCGGATCGAGGTCGGAGGTGTCGGCAGTGATGTTGTCGATCTCGGCGAGGTGGTCGCCGCGGCGGTTGCTCGTGGGCGTGCCGTCGACCATGCGGTATCCGTCACGGCGTTGAATTCACCCGAACCGATTCAGGTGATCGCCGATCGGCGACAACTGGTGTCAGCCGTTGGCAATCTCGTCGAGAATGCGGTCAAGTACAGCGATGGCGGCGGAGAGGTCCAGATTCGGACTCGCATCGACGACCGAAATATCGAGGTCATGGTCGCCGACGAAGGTGTCGGTATCCCGCAGCGCGACCTGTACCGCGTGTTCGAACGCTTCTATCGCGTCGACCGGTCGCGGCGCCGTGAGACCGGTGGCACAGGTTTGGGTCTGGCGATCGTGCGCCACGTTGCGACGAATCACGGTGGTGACGTGATCGTCGAGTCAGCTGAGGGTGAAGGCTCGACCTTCGTTCTCCGTCTGCCGGCGTCGCTGGTCGTGGAAGATCAACGCGGCGCGAACGTCACGAAAGAGGATGCATGAGTGTGCTGAAGGTGCTGGTCGTCGAAGACGAAGCCAGCTTTGCCGAGGCGCTCGTCGTGGGGCTCGGGCGCGAAGGCTTCGATGTCGCCGTTGCAGTCGATGGGGCCGAGGCACTCGAGGTGTTCGATGACTTTGCTCCAGATCTGGTGCTGCTCGATGTCATGTTGCCCAAGGTCACCGGTATCGAGGTGTGCCGCCAGCTGCGCAAGCGAACACAGACTCCGATCATCATGGTGAGTGCGAAGGGTGAGGAGATCGACACGGTCGTTGGCCTCGAAGTCGGTGCGGATGACTACGTGACCAAGCCATACCGGTTGCGTGAGCTCATCGCGCGCATGAATGCCGTGCTGCGTCGCGTGCCGACGGGGGCCGAGCCGTCGCTCATGACGTCCGATTCGGTTGCGGTCAACGGCGTGCAGCTCGACCCTGCACAGCACCGCGTCGAGGTCGACGGTCAGGAGATCACCCTGCCCCTCAAGGAGTTCGAGCTGCTCCACCTGCTCCTTGCGAACGCTGGCCATGTGCTGACCCGCGACGCGCTCATCGATCGAGTCTGGGGTCACGACTACGTCGGTGACACCAAGACCCTCGATGTGCACATCAAGCGCCTGCGCAGCAAGATCGAAGACGATCCGGCGAACCCTGTGCGGATCACGACGATTCGCGGTCTCGGGTACAAGTACGTCCGCTGAGCGCGGCGATCACTGACTCGACCCGGGTCTCCGTGGCGACTTCAGTCGTCGGTGTCGGTCTCGCCGGCGTCGAGATAGTCGAGCGTCGGGAGCGGCTCATTGGCGGTGCGAACGATGCCCAGCAGGTTGGCGACGATCCGCTTCAGATAGCGGTAGTAGATCGCTCGCGGGACGACCTCGCGGCCCGGTCGATCGGAGTGGAGGTACTCCTCGATCTTGGCTTGGTGAGCGTCGAGCATGGCACCGCCGCGTTGGCTGAGGTCGTCGAGGCGATCGTCGTCGGGATCGCGTAGCAACTCGGCCGCTTCGCCGAACATCGTCGAGATGATCCCGCGCTCGGCGAGCATGGCCTCGGTGTCGTCTTCGTGCGCGAGCACCACCCCGCTCTGCGCGAGGTCGAGCACGTTCTTTGCCTGGTCGCCGATCCGTTCGATCTTCTTGAGCAACAAGATGAGTCCGAGCACCGAGCCGATCTCAGCGGAGCCTTGCACCGAGACGTGCACCACGAGCTCCGCTCGCAGCTCCTGCTCAGACTGGTTGATGCGTTGGTCGGTTTCACGAATATCGCCGTCGACCACGGCCCAATCGGTATCCGTGAGGAGCGCGAGCGTTGCAAGGTCGAATGAGTGGCGGGCATCTCCGAGCATCCCGACCGAACGCGCGACCACGTGCTCGAGACCCCCCGAGCTCTTCTTGAAGAATGACATCACCATGACAAGCTGCTTTCAGGTGTCAGCGCAACAGCGCGACACCGACTAGGGGGAGCACGATGAACGCTCCCATGACGTACCCGACGGCCCACATTCGTCGCTTGACCGCGACCTCGGCGAGCATCTCGGCGGCGCGGATCGGGACCCCACGCCACCACGGCGGCACGTAGAGAACCAGGATGGCAACCACGTTGAAGGTGGTGTGGACCAACGCGACCGTCAGCGCTTCAGGCGCAGAGGTCGCGAGTGCGGCCAAGAGTGCAGTGATCGTCGTGCCCACGTTGGCGCCCAAGGTGACGGGATAGGCGTTCTTGAGTGCGAGCACGCCGGCGGCTGAGAGCGGGATCAGAATCGAGGTCGTGATACTCGATGATTGCACGGCGATCGTGATCAGGAGCCCGAGGACCATGGCTACGGTGCCGCTGCCCTTGCTGAGGACCGTGTTGATCGAGCGTTCGACGCGATCGGCCACCAATTGACGCATGTTCTTCGTGATCAGCGTGAGCGCCACCAGCACGATGACAAGGCCGGTGAGTACCACGGCCGTGCCGAGCACGTTGCCGTTGAGTCCGATGGCGTCTTCCGCGTCGACGATCCAACCAACTGGTTCCTTCACCCACTTCTTGATCGGGCTCTTCCATTCGCTGCCTGCCGAGCCGACGAGACGATCGCTGATGCCGGTCGCGATGCTCGACAAGAACCCCGTGATGAGTTCGATCGGGAGCAGCACGATGACGGCGATGACGTTGAAGAAGTCGTGCACGGTCGCGGCCGCGAACGCGCGCTTGAACTCACCCGATTGCCGAACGTGGCCGAGCGACACGAGCGTGTTGGTCACCGTCGTACCGATGTTGGCGCCCATGATCATGGGCACCGCATCATCGACCGAGATGTTGCCGGTCGCGACGAGCCCAACGATGACGGCGGTGGAGGCGGACGACGACTGCACCAAGACGGTGCCCAAGATGCCGATGCACAGGGCGGCGATCGGATTCGACACGCTCGAGAACAGACGCTCCTGCGTGTCCTCGCCCATGATCTTGATGCCCTTTTCCAGCGCCGAGACACCGACCAGGAAGAGGTAAATGAGGCCGAGAACCATCGCCGACCGCAGCGGCGTGGGGATCGATGATCGAGAAGGTGACTCCAGCGTGGTGCCCGACATACGAGGTCGGAAGCTACCGCAATCTGACATGCGCGCCGAACGGCGAGTGTTCGGGGCCCTCGCGGTCGCTTGAATCCGCGTCAGCGAGGGAGCGGCGGGCCAGCAGCGACGCGGGCGCGGTGGCGCTCGAACGAGACGCTCGGCTCATCGAGCGACTCGATCCACCAGGTCATGCCGCCGGACACCAGCGAGTCGATGTGTTCGAGGACGCGTCGGTCATCGGGGCCGGTGCTGCGATCGACGAAGCACGCGTCGAACGGTTCGTTTGAACGGCCCAGTTCGGTGCGGTGCATGTTGACCTGATGCAGGCATGCGGTGAACGCTCTGACGTCGAGATGCATCCCGGCCGGCGCGTATGGCCAGATGCCGTCGAGTCGAGCAGCGCGACGAAATGGTGCCCCGCCAGGCCACGTGCCGGCACCCCAGATCGGTACGCGCCCGTTCACCGGGCGTGGCGTGAATTGCACGCCGTCGGCGACCACATGCTCGCCGCGGTAGCTCACCGGCTCACCGGTCCACAGCAGTTCGAGCGCGTCGATCGACTCGTCGAGCTTGCGAGCTCGAACCTTCGGGTCGGCATCTTCGCCGAAGCGCGTGAATTCCTCGGGCGGGGCGCCGAGTCCGACACCGAGGCGGAGACGACCTCCGCTGAGCACATCGAGTGTGGCGGTCTGGCGGGCGACGTTCGAAACCCGCCGACGCGGCAATGGGGTGACCATGGGACCGAGCAAGATGCGGTTGGTCGCGATTGCCATCGCGCTCAGGCTGATCCAGGGGTCGACCATCGGAGTCCAGGGTTCGCGGCGGATGACGTGGTCCCAGATGAAGATGCCATCCCACCCGGCTTGCTCGGCCTCACGGGCGAGATCGGCCAGGCGGAGAGGGTCGGCGAAGTCGCCGCCGTTCGGCACACCGAGACCGAATCGAGGTGAGCGTTCGTCGGTGGTCACCCGAGGATCTCGCCCAGCGCGGCGAGAAGGGTCGTGACATTGCGGGTCCGCGCCGTGTGGCCCATGGTGCCGATCCGCCAGACCTTGCCGGCCACGGGACCGAGCCCGCCGCCGATCTCGATGCCGTAGTCACGCAGGAGTTGGGTCCGAACGTCGGCTTCGGTCGTCGAGCCGAGCCGTCCGTCCGGGATCGAAATCGAGCTGAGCGGAGCGAGACGGTGTCCGTCAGCGGCGAACAACTCGAAGCCGAGCTTCTGCATCCCAGCCTTGACAGCGTCGCCTGCCGCCTGATGCCGAGCTCGAACGTCGCTGAGCCCCTCGTCGAGGACAGCGCCGAGGCCCGCGTGCCGCGACATGATCATCGAGATCGGTGCGGTGTGGTGGTACGCCCGAGCACCGGAGCCATTGACGTACCCGGCAATCATGTTGAGGTCGAGGTACCACGATTGTGGAGTCGCTCTGATGCGTTCGCGGGCCCGCTCCGACACCGTCAGCGGCGCGAGTCCGGGAGCGACGCCCAGGCACTTCTGCGTCCCGCTGTAGGCAATGTCGACGTTCCAGTCGTCGACGCGGAGTTCTACGCCGCCGAGCGAGGTCACGCAGTCGACCATCAGCAGTGCGTCACCCTTGTGCGCTCCGAGAGTCGCGACGTCGCTGCGAACACCCGTGGACGTTTCGGCGTGCACCATCGCGTACATCGCGGGAGCGGGGTGCGCGTCGAGCATGCGCTGCGGATCGACCGGCTGACCCCAGTCATGATCGACGGTGATGGCTTCGGCCCCGGTGCGGCGCACGACATCAGCGAGCCGCCCGCCGAACACGCCGTTCACACCGACCACGACAACGTCGCCGGGACCAACGAAGTTGACGACAGCGGCTTCCATGCCGGCGGAGCCCGTGCCCGAGACCGGGAACGTGAGCGCGTTCGCAGTGCCGAACACCGTGCGAAGCCGTTCGTTCGTCTCGTCGAGCAACTCGATGAACTCGGGATCGAGGTGCCCGAGCATCGGGCGCCCCAGCGCGGCGACGGCCTCGGGGTACGGATTGCACGGGCCAGGTCCCATCAGGATGCGATCGGAGAGCGTCATGGTGTTGACCTTATGACGCAGGTCGAAGGTCGGCATCATGATGCCGATGATCATCTCGTCTCGCGATCCGCGGGCGTGCTGCTCCGGGTCGGCGGCGAGGATGGCCGCGGGAGGGCGGCGAGGCGGCGGGAGGGCGGCACCACGACGCCATAGGATGCGGCCCGTGGTGCAAGGCCGAACTTCGTCGTCGTCCGGCCCGAAGTCGAAGTTCACGCGCTTGGCCATCACGCACGCGCTCATGATGGGTGGCGACGCGGCGATGGTGGTCGCGCTCGCAGACTCGTTCTTCTTCAGTGTGGATCTCGCCGCGGCGAGAACACAGGTGCTGCTCTTCCTCGCGATCAGCTTTGCGCCGTTCCTCTTCGTGGCGCCGCTCATCGGGCCACTCATCGACCGGATGGCCGGCGGGCGCCGGTTGGTCATCATGATCGTCGCGGTTGCCCGCGTCGGCCTGTTGATTCTGATGTCACAGTTCGTCGATGGGCTGCTGCTCTTCCCGCTCGTCTTCGCGTCGCTCGTGCTGCAGAAGACGTATGCGGTGTCGAAGTCGGCGATCGTCCCGTCGACGGTTCGGTCGGCTGACGATCTGGTCGAGGCGAACTCCAAACTCGGACTGGTCTCCGGACTGACTGGCGCTGTCGCTGTCGTACCCGCCGGACTGCTCCTGCAGTTCGCCGGCTCGCCCGCGGCGCTGATCTACGGCGCCTTGCTGTTTGTTGGAGCATTCGTCGCGGCGATTCGGCTTCCACCTGAAGTCGTGGCCGAGTCGGCGGTGGGAGTCGAAGAAGAACTCGAGCTCCACTCGTCGTCGTTGCAGTTCGCGTCGATTGCGATGACGGTGCTGCGCGCTGCGGTGGGCTTCACGTTCTTCCACCTGGCGTTCTGGTTGCGAACGTTCGACAACGGCGCGGTGTTGTTCGGTGCAGCGGTGGGTGCGTCGGCGGTGGCCACCATGATCGGCAACGCGCTCGCGCCACAGGTGCGCCGCATGATGCGCGAAGAGACGATGCTCTCGGCTGCTTTGACCTTGAGTGCGGTGGCCGGGTTCGTGTTCGCTGTTTTGGGTGGCCCGTACTCGGGGGTTGCGCTCGCCGCAGTGCTCAACTTCGTGGCGGCACTGGGTCGACTCGGGTTCGAGAGCATCGTCCAGCGTGATGCTCCCGAAGCGAATCAGGGGCGAGCGTTCGCAACGTTCGAGACACGATTCCAATTCGCGTGGGCGGCAGCAGCCTTCGTGGCGGTTGCCATCCGAGTGCCCGGGCCAGTCGGGCTCGTGATCGTCGGCATCGCCACGGCGGCGACCGCCGTACAACTCCAGCTCAGAGCCCGCCGACCAGACCGCGCCAAGCGTCGTCGGTCGTCGAGTGAGTCGCGCCGCTCTCCAGCGGGGCGCCGCCCACCGCAGGGTGGCAGACGACGGCGCCAGCGCCCGCCGGGGAGTCGCAGCGGGCCGCCAGGCGTCAGGAAGGGTCGAGGTCGGGCGACACGCGGGCGAGCCACAGGCCCGGTGCCTCGATCTCGTTCGGCGTCGGAATCGCGGAAACGTCGCTGAACAGCGGCGCAAGACCCGATTCGCCAGCGCGATCGACCACGCCCTGCACGAACGACTTGCCGCGTGCGGTCTGTTCGGCGCCGAGTCGGATCCCCAGCAGTCGCTCGACGAAGAGTTCGTCGGGCGATGTCTCGTTGCGGCGACGCCGAACCGCCTCGGCGATCTGGAGCGCGTTGCCACCGATGATCCGCACGGCAACGGCGTCGACCACCCAGTCGATGACACCGATGGCGGTGGCGACCGCCGCGTCGATTTCGGGTTCCATCGTGAGTTGAGCGTCGGACCGCACCGCGCCGAGGAGAACTTCGGGGTCACCGAATGCCTGTTGCATCGCAGCCATTGGATCGGCCGAGTCGGTGTCCATCGAGGTGAGCTTGTCCGTGACCGCCGAGGGGTCAGGTTCGAATGCGCCGACATGGCGTTGCACGAGCGCCCGGAGGTGTTCGGCGAAGTGCGGCACCGAGAACAAGGTGAGTCCAGCGAGTTCGTGGGCGAGCACCCAGAGTCGCATCTCGTCGAGGTTGATCTCCCACTCGTCGGCGAACGCGTCGATGGTGGGAGGAACGAGCACGAGTGCGGGTGTTGCACGAGGAATCGGCAGGTCGTAGACGCCGAACGCCCGCGCGGCCAGATTGCCGACCATCGACCCCACGGCCATGCCGAGCATCGCAGGGGCCATCATCTTCGAGAGGCCGGCCATCATCTGGGCCATCGGATCGGAGCCGGCGTCAGCGTCGTCGCTCGGCCCGAGTGAGCTCGCCATGTCGGTGAAGAGTGGGCGGTACGCCTCGAGCGTCTGAGTCGCCCACTGTTCGGGGGTCGCGACGGAAGGTTCGGTCTCAGGCACCTCGATACCCATCACGTCAGCAACGTGGAGTCGGGCGATGTTCGCCAACTCGACGTACTTGATGCGGACCGCAGGATCGATGTTCGGGGACGCGACGGGTGCGCCTCCGCCCAGCCCGGCGATGGCGTCGTCGCCGCTCGCCGACATGATCGCGAACTGCCGAGCAGCATCCCAGTTGAGCGGTCCTTGGTTCTGCAACATGCGAGAGATGTCGCCGAACATCGGAAGTCCCTGGAACGGGTTCATGCCTTCATCGGGCGTGTCGGCTGCGTCGTCGTCGGCCATCAGCCAAGGTTACGCCCGATGGGCTCCGGTTCGGTCCGCGCCTGCACACTGCGCCGCACGCCGCGCCTGCACACCGGGTCGAAGCACTACATTCCAGCGGATGATCACGGCGGTGTTGACCGGTGCGCACGGGCCGCTGGGCTCGCGTGTGGCAGAGATGCTGGCCGAGGACGACATCAACGCGATCGTGCTTGACGAGATGGTGCACCCATCGAGTGGCGATCACGGGCATTGGCCCGACGCTGCCGACGTGGTCATCGACTTGGGGACGAGCGACTACGACCGACGCGCCGAGAACCGGGAGAGCGCGAGTGAGTTCGTGACGTCGTCGCTCGCGGCGGCGGATCGCTGTGCTGCTGACCAAATCGTGTTCGTGTCGTCTGCGCTCGTGTATGGAGCAGCAGCGAACAACCCCAAACCGTTGACCGAGGATGCGGTGTTGCGTCCTGATGTCGAGTTCGTCTTCGCACGCCAGCTGGCGTCTGCCGAAGAGTTGGTCGACCAATGGCGTCGAGCTCGGTCCGGACGGGTGGCCAGCGTCTTGCGCCCGGCATTGTCGTTGGCGGCGAACGAGAGCTCGAGACTCGCCTCGGCATTGGTCTCGGGCCTCGGCCATCGAGTCGCCGAAGCCGACCCGCCGAGTCAGTTCCTGCATCTCGACGATCTCGCGAGCGCGATCGTGCTCGCGGTTCGCTCACGTCTCGACGGGGTCTTCAACGTCGCACCCGATGGTTGGGTCGCCGGCGAACGAGTGCGCGCGTTGTCGGGTGAACGACCGCGGTTCCCGTTGCCTGACCGCATTGCCGAAGTTGTCGCAACACTCCGCTGGCGATTCCAACGAGGTCCGTTGCCGCCGGGTCTACGTTCGTACACCCTCGAGCCGTGGATCGTGTCGAACGGTCGGCTGCGTGCGGCCGGCTGGGAGCCCACCGTGACCAACGAGCAGGCCTATGTCGAAGCCACCGAGGCGCCTTGGTGGACGATGGTCTCACCGAAGCGACGCCAGGAGCTCACGTTGGGTATCTCGGTTGTCGTTGCGGCGATTGGCGCAGCGATCGCGGGATGGTTCGCTCGCCGGTGGTGGCGCGGGCGTGAGCTCTGACGCGTGTTCGACGTCGCCGTGACCTGCCGTGGAGCGTCAGGGGACGAGCAGGTCGACGTCGCCGTCGACGAGTACGGCGATGAGCTCGCCGGATCGGGTCATCACGACAGCGCCGTCTGGAGCATCGGCGATGAGCGCCACCTGGTGC
>CALICC010000071.1 GCA_938049325.1 uncultured Ilumatobacter sp.
GGTCGTTGTCGGGGTAGACGAACGGCATGCCCTCGCTGTAGCGGAAGGCTCCGGCGGCCAACGTGGGCATCTTGGCGATGAGGCGCACGATCTGCGCCATGCGGATCTCGGGGTCCTCGATCTCCTTGGCTTCCGGATAGAACGTCGACAGGCCAGCGACCGTGGAGATGAGCATGCCCATGGGGTGGGCGTCGTAGTGGAACGAGTCGAAGATGCCCCGACGGAACCGCTCGTGCAGGTACGTGTGATGGGTGATCTCGTGGGTCCAGGTGGTCAACTGCTCGGCGGTCGGCAGCTCACCGTGCACCAACAGGTAGGCCACCTCGAGATAGGTCGACTTCTCGGCGAGTTGCTCGATCGGATATCCGCGGTACCGCAGCACACCGTTCTCACCGTCGAGGTAGGTGATCTCCGACTTGGTCGAGGCTGTCGACAAGAACGCCGGATCGAACATGTAGAGACTGGGGTCGAGCTCGCGCAGCGCCGACGAGGGGAACACGCCGCCCTCGATCGGGACCGTGACGGTCTTTCCGGTGCGGTCGTCGGTGATGGTGATCGTTTCGGGCACGTTTGCTTCCTCTCGTGGCTCCTGAAGTGAGCGTCTCGGCGAAGGATCATCTTCGGCAAGACCCCGCACCATAACGGCTGAGAGGCGTTCCTGCGAGAGTGAGCGAATCGATATCGACTGATCAAGCGCCGGGTACCCACGCGTGGGTACCGAGCGTCAGAGCGGGGAGTTGCCGTGCTTGCGTTCGACGAGGTTTTCGCGCTTGTCGACCAGCACGTCGAGTGCGAACCCGATCTCTCTGCGTGTCTCGTCGGGGTTGATGACCGCGTCGATGAAACCGCGCTCGGCAGCGACGTACGGATTCAGAAGACGTTCGCTGTAGTCAGCCTCGAACTCAGCCTTCTCTTCGGGCGTCGAGCGGCGGGCCAGGATCGCTGCTGCCTGTCCGGCGCCCATCACGGCGATCTCGGCCCACGGCCACGCGAGGCAGAGATCGTTGCCCATGGTCTTCGAGTCCATGACGATGTACGCACCGCCGTAGCTCTTGCGCAGGATCACGCAGATTCGGGGGACCTCGGCACGGGCGTAGGCGAACACGAGCTGTGCGCCGTGGCGGATCATGCCTCGCCATTCGAGGTCCTTGCCGGGGTAGAAGCCGGGTGTGTCGACCAACGTGATGATCGGCAGATTGAACGCATCGCAGAACGCGACGAATCGTGCTGCCTTCTGAGAAGCCGGGATGTCGAGCGTGCCAGCGAGGACGAGCGGCTGGTTCGCCACCAGGCCGACAGGGCGACCGCCGATCGTTGCGAAGGCGGTGACAGCGTTGGCGGCCCACCGGTCTCGAATCTCCAACATCGACGCTTCGTCGACGATGGCCTCGGCGACCCTGCGAACGTCGTAGCTCCCGGTCGACGACTCGGGAATCTGTGCACCCGCCTCGGGGCACGGTCGGTCGACGGGGTCGTCGAGCGGCCACGTCGCCGGCTCGGCGTCGGTGTTGTCCGGCAGGTACGAGAGGAGTTCGTCCACCATTTTGAACGCGTGTTCTCGGTCGTCAGCGACGAGCGTCGCGACGCCGGTGTACCGAGCGTGTGCCGATGTTCCGCCGAGCTCATCGACGTCGACGGCGACCCCCGTGAACTGCTCGACCATGACGGGACCGTTGACGAACGCGGACGACTCGTTGGTCATGATGGTGAAGTCGGCGACGCCGAGAAGGAGGGCCGGCCCCGATACCGCGGGCCCATCGACGACGATGGTCGTCGGAACGATGCCGGAGCATGCGGTGAGGCGGCTCGCGATGCGCCCCCAACCGTGGAGCGCCGGCATGCCTTCGACGATGTCGGTTCCGCTGGTCGACAGCACGAGCACGACTGGGATCCGCTGATCCAACGCCGCCTGGATTCCGCGTTCGATCACTTCAGCCGTCGCCGCGGTCAAACGGGCGGGGTCGTCGGCGTCGTCGCACTCGATCCACACAACGGTGCGATCGGAGTCTTCGTCGTTGACACCGACGCCATTTCGGGCGTCCACGTGAGCGTGTCCGGGAACGAACCGGTTGAGTCCGAACAGGTCGGCACGGTCATCGAGCACGGGCGACACCGTATCCGCAGTGACGAGTGTGGCGCGCCAGGTTCAGCCGGGCCGAGCGGTTGGCAGCGCAGACGTGCCGGGATGAACCCCTGGTTGCTGTTCGCCCTGCTCGGCAATGACCTCGCGCAACGCTTCGAGCGCAACGTGAGTTGGTGCGCTCGGGCTGGGGCGCCGACGTCGAGCCGACGCCACGATGCGACGGGGGAGTTCGGGAACGGTGACCCGTTGAAACGATCCGTCGAGCCATGTCGGCACCGCCGTGGCCGGAACGATGGCGGCGCCGAAGCCGTCGAACGCAAGCGAGGCGAGCAGCCGGACGCCGTCGATCTCCGCTTGTGGTCGCAACGTTACGTCGTTGACCGAGGCTGCTCGATCGAGGACCTTGCGCAGCGCCGAACCGGTGGGCGGGAGGAGGAGCGGTTCGTCGTCGAGTTCGCTGATCGGGATCTCGGGGAGGCCCGCCAGCGGGTGCTTCTCGTCGACGAGGAGAAAGAGGTCCTCGGCGAACAGTGGGTCGACCACGAGTTCGGGCTCGTCGACCGGCAGATGGATCACGGCGGCATTGAGTTCGCCGCTCATCACGCTGGGGACCAGCGACGACGACGCGCCTTCGCGGACAACGGTGCGCACGTTCGGGTGGCTGTTGGACAGGCTGGTGAGCAGCGAGGGAGTCAACCATCGAGCGGTGGTGCCGATGATGCCGATGCGCGTTTGTCCGGCCACCTGATCGTGACGGCTGGTGACATCGGACGTGATGTCCTCGATTTCGTTGAGCACGCGGCGTGCTCGTTCGACCACTCGCGACCCATCCTCGGTCAGACCGCCCTGGGCTCGGTCGACGAGGATGACACCGAGCTCTTTCTCGAGCCGCGAGACATGGCCGGAAACGTTTGACTGCACGGTGTAGAGGGCGCGTGCTGCCGCTGAGAAGGTACCGTGATCGGCGATCGCCACGATTGCGGAGAGTTGACGGACATCCATCTCCAAAAACGATAGCGAGTATCTGTTTGTTCTCCTTGTCAGATCACGCGTTCACGTGCATACTTTCACAAGAGCTTGTGATTCCGATCACGAGCGACATAGATCGAAGTGAGAACACCCCCCATGTTCCACTCGTCGAGACGTCCAACATTCTGATCCCCCAATCGGACGGACGATCTCAGGTTGAGAGGCCCGGATCCCCCAATCCGGGCCTTTCCCATTTTTTCGGATCCGATCGAGGCGTGAGGACGCGTGGATTGTGCTGCCAGGGGTGTGGCCGTGTGTGAGGCCAGCCCCTAGTTTGTGCGCATGGCCCAAGGTGCAGCGTTCTTCGACCTCGACCGCACGTTGCTGGCCGGGGCATCAGGTGAGATCTTCTCCGAAGCAATGACGCGCGCCGGTCTCACGAGTGGTCCCCTCCCCGGCGAGCGGTTCATGTTCAATCTGTTCCACCGCATCGGTGAGACGTTGCCGGCGATGGCGATTGCCCGCCAGGGCGTCACCGTCGCCAAGGGACGACCCGCGGCTGCAGTGCAAGCGGCGGCGAAGACCGTCGTCGAACAACTCGTTGACATGGTGCAACCGTTCGCGGAGACAGCATTCACGACGCATCGCGAGGCGGGCCGACCGATCGTGCTCGCCACCACGACGCCATACGACCTCGTGAAACCGCTCGCCGACGCGCTCGGCTTCGACGACGCGGTCGCCACTCGCTACGCCATCGACGAGGACGGCAAGTACGACGGCACACTCGACGGCCCGTTCGTGTGGTCGGCCGGCAAACTGGCGGCGATCACCGAATGGGCGAACGAGCGCGGCATCGATCTTGCTGAGAGCTGGGCCTACTCGGACAGTTTCTACGACACGCCGATGCTCGACGCCGTCGGTCACCCCGTGGTGGTCAACCCGGATCCGCGCATGGTCCTCATGGCGGCTGCTCGGCGCTGGCCGACGGTCAACCTCGATGTATCGCCCGGGGTGGTCAAGATCCCGATGGTCGATCTGGAGGTGCAACAGATCGCCATGAAGTTCACGCACCAGGCGATGTACCCGTACGCCCGGTTCGACTTCGAGCACATCGACCGGATCCCGCAGGAGGGTCCGTGCATCTTGGTGGCTAACCACCGCAGTTACTTCGATGTGGCAGCGCTGTCGCTCGTGATCTCGAAGAGCGGTCGCCCGGCGCGGTTCTTGGGCAAGAAGGAAGTGTTCGACGCGCCGATCGTCGGCCAGTTGGCGGCCGCGATGGGTGGCATCCGCGTCGATCGCGCGACCGGGTCCGACGAGCCGTTGCAAGCAGCGGCCGAGGCGCTCGAAGGCGGTGAGATGGTGGTGCTCATGCCCGAAGGGACGATTCCACGCGGCCCAGCCTTCTTCGAGCAGAAACTCAAAGGCCGTTGGGGAGCGGCGCGGTTGTCGCAGATGACCGGTGCGCCGGTGGTGCCCGTTGGCCTGTGGGGGACCGAGAAGGTCTGGCCGCGATCGAAGCGGCTGCCGAACGTGTTGAACTTCACCGATCCACCTGTGGTGACGGCGTCGGTCGGTGAGCCGGTCGACATCAAGCGACGCTCGCTCGACGCCGACACGAAGCGGATCATGAAGGCGATCTCCGCGCAGCTTCCTCCTGATGCAGCAAAGAAGAAGACGCCCACCGAGGCCGAGCTGCTCGCGACGTTCCCGCCGGGCTACTCCGGCGACCCGAACAAAGAGTACGAACGTCGCCCTGGCGAAGACTGAGCGTCAGAGCGCCGCAACGCGCGGGATCACCTCGGCGCCGACCAACTCGATCGCCTCGAACAACTCGCCATCGGGTGCGCCACCCATGTCGAGCATGAGGAGCTGAGTGTCGAGGTCGAGGAGCTCGGCGGCGTGGCTCATCCGGTCGACGACCTCGTCGACCGAACCGCAGATCCCGACAGTGGAGCTCATCGTCTCGAAGTCTCCGAGCGGCAACGTGCCGACCTCTTGGCCCGCACGGCGTTGTGCGGTTGCGATCCACTCGTTCACGGCGTCGAGGTAGTACATGTAGCGCGGTTCCCACGTCGAGCGGGCGTGCGCCCCGTCTCGGCTCACCCACATGTGGCTGCAACACCCGATGCGTCGAGTCGCCGGGTCGCGCCCGGCCGCTTCCCACTGTGTCTTGTACGCCTCGACCGCCGGGACGAACATCTCCCAGGTTCCGAACACCGTCGGCAACATGAGGCCGGCGCCGATTTCAACGGCGAGCGAAACGGAGTCAGGGGAGAACCCGCCACCGATCCAGATCGGTGGCGTCGGTCGTTGTTCGGGGGTTGGACGAATGGTCACGTCGGTGAGCGGTGCCCGGAACTCGCCCTGCCACGAGATGGGCGCGTCCGCCCGCCACAGCTGGTCGATCAGCTTGACGTTTTCGGCGAACCTCGGTGCAGCATCGTTCGCGTCCTGGCCGAAGAAGGTGTAGACGTCGGCGAAGATGTTCCCGCGACCGAAGCACGGCTCGAGTCGGCCACCGGAGATCACGTCGACGGTCGCGTAGTCCTCGGCAACACGCACAGGGTCGAGGTTCGCCGCGAGCGCGACACCCGTCGAGAGTCGCAGCGTCGTGGTTCGTTCGGCGATGGCGCCGAGAACAACGGGCGGCGAGGTGAGGATGTAGTCGGAGAAGTGGTGCTCGCCGAGGTGGATCGAGCGAAAGCCGGAGCGTTCGGCGACGACAGCTTGCTCGATGATCTGGCGATGTCGTTGTGTCTGGCTCGGTCGAATGCCCGCGACCGGATCAACGAGCCAGTCGCCGAGTGTCAGGAGACCGACATCCATCGGGTTCGAACCTAGTCACGTCCGGAGTTTCGAATCTTCTCGGAAGATCGTCATCCGAGAGTGCGGTGAGTTCCGAACACCTCTTGACCGAGCGGCTCGAAGGCCCCGAGGTCAATCGTGAACACACCCCCCATCTTCGAGGAGAAGACATGAAACACTCCACCCGTTCCACCCGCATCGTCGCCGGTCTGGTTGCCGGAACGTTTGCTCTGGCCGCATGCGGTTCCGACAGCAACGAAGCCGACGACGCTCCCGCCGCAACCACTGCGGAAGAAGCTCCCGTCGAGACCGAAGCCATGGAAGAAGACGCCATGGAAGAGGTCGGCACGATCGTCGACGTCGCCGTTGGTGCTGGCACGTTCGAAACGTTGGTTGCTGCGGTGACTGCGGCCGATCTTGCCGGGACGCTGTCGAGCGAAGGCCCGTTCACGGTGTTCGCTCCGACCGATGAGGCGTTCGCGGCGCTCCCGGAGGGTCTGGTCGACGCGCTGCTGCTTCCGGAGAACAAGGATGCTCTGGTGGCGGTGCTC
>CALICC010000072.1 GCA_938049325.1 uncultured Ilumatobacter sp.
CGCCAGTCGCAGCTCCGACACAACCCACTGCGTTTGCCGCTCCTGCGACCCCGGTCGCCACGCCGGCACCTCCGGCCGCGCACGCACCCACGGTTGCGGCACCACTGGCAGCCGCCCCAACTGCACCGATCGAGGCAGTCACCCCGCCGCCTCCCGCACCTCACGTCGGGCCAGCATCAGGAACCCACAACGGCCCGCTCACCGGACCACCGCCAGCAACGCCATACGGTCTGCCATCGGCTGCGTCGGCACCGTCAGCATTCAACGCAATCGGCGCGCCCGGCGCGCCCGGTTCAGTCCCGGCCTATACCCCACCGCCGAGCAGTCCGAGCAAGGTGGGCGGCATCGCTCGCCTCGCGCTCGTCGTCGGAGTCATCGCCGTGATCCTCGGTCTCGGCTACCTCGCCTACACCAGCTTCCAAGGCGAAGAGTTGCCCGCAGCCGGCGTCGACCCCGACTATCGATCGTCCACGTTCCGTGAAGTCTTCGTCGGCGTCGACGAGGACACCAACTATGTCTCGATCGTCTCGGCCGACACCTCGGACCGCATGATCCAGGTCACGTTCGATCGCAATGATCTGTTGGGATGGACCGGAAGCGATTCACACTGGACTCCGATCGACTCCCCCGCCGACCTGTACCCCAACTCCCCCGCCGACGACGAGACCCACGGAGCGTTGCTCGACATCGCGTCTGGGCTCACCATCGACGACGTCATTCCCCAGGGAGCCCGCGACTACACCACCTTGATCGCGACACAGGACACCACGATGCTCGAACGCAGCGTCACGCGCTACACGACACAAGTCGACGTCGCGAGCCTGCAACGCGACGCACCGGGAGTGATGCGCCAATTCGAGGAGTTCTGGGGCCCAACCGAGGCCGAAGTCGGAGCTCCGTCAGCTGCCCCGCTGAACGTGACCGTGTGGGCCGACAGCGACGGTGTTGTGTACCAGGTCGAGTCGAAGTCGGATTACACCGCTTCGATCTACCGACTGACGTTCATCGAAGTGTCCGACACCGAGCCGTTCACCCCGGCATTCCCCGACGAAGGCCGCTGAGCCACGGTTGTCAGGATGAACCGAGCTCCCAGCACGCGCCTGGGCATCTCGGAACGTCCGACGACACCCGGGGGACACCGCGGGACACTTCGGGACGCCTGAGACCACCTGGGGAAACGCCGTAGCTCGAGCTCGAGGCCTGAAGCACGAGGCACCAAGCCGAAGCGTCAAGCCGAAGCGTCGGGCGACGATGCCGAAGGCGCAATCGTGGCCGTCACGGCCGCCCGGCTGCGCTTCCACATCAGGCCGCCGAGCATGCCGGAGAGCATGACGAGTTCAGCAGATGTGAGAAGTACCACGGCCATGCTCGTTCTTTCGGGCCGAGACGCTGACGACTTGATTCTGGTTTTCTTCAGGATTCGGCGCCGATCGCCGACATCTCCCAGACATCATGGGACCATGTCCAACGTGTCTGAGTCGACCGATCGAAGCTGGGCAGCATTCACCGAGACCGGACCCTGGGAGATCACCCGCGACGACGCGGTGTGGTTGCCCCTTGCACGCACGCTCCGCCGGCAGGCACAGGCCGAAGTACCACGTCTCACCGCACCGCGAAAGGTGCCGCCCGGACTGCGCGTCTTCACCGTCGTTCGAGTTCTCGGTCGGGCAGTGCTGCCATGGCTCGTGCGCAAGAAGCTGAACCGCCACGCAACTCCTGAAGCGAGCCGTGCCGATATCTCGCTCCGACTTCGCAAGGCTGCCGAGCGTCTCGGCCCCACGTACATCAAGCTCGGCCAGATCATCTCTTCGGGCGAAGGGCTGTTCCCTGCCGAACTCGTCGACGAGTTCAAGAAGTGCCGTGACCAGGTTCCCGCCGACCCATTCGAGACCGTCCGCCTCACCGTCGAACAAGATCTCGGCGCGCGCCTCGACGACATCTTCGAGTCATTCGACGATTCTGCGCTCGCCGCCGCATCGATCGCGCAGGTGCACGTCGCCCGGCTCAAGACGGGCGAAGACGTCGTCGTCAAGGTGCAACGGCCGGAGGTTGCCTCGCTGGTTCGCAAGGATCTCAAGGTCATGGCATGGCTCGCTCCGTTCCTCGTCGGGCGAATCCCAGTGGCGGCGCTGGCCAATCCCCCGGCGCTCGTCGAGCTGTTCGCCGAGACCATCGTCGAGGAGCTCGACTTCCGGATGGAGTCGGCCAACATGCTCGACGTGGCCGGCATGCTTCACGATCTCGAACAGGATCGCTACGTCACACCCCGCCCGCACCCGACACTCGTGACTCGCCGCACGCTCGTGATGGAACGCGTGTACGGATTCAACTTCGACGACGTCGCCGGCATGCAAGACGCCGGGATCGACACCGAGGATGTCGTGCGCACCGCCATGGTGGCGTTCATGGAGGGAGCGGTGGTCGAGGGCATCTTCCACGGCGACCTCCACGGCGGCAACCTGCTCGTCCTCGACGACGGGCGTACGGCACTGCTCGACTACGGCATCGTCGGCCGACTCGATGGCGGCAAGCGCAACGCATTCCTGCGACTCATGCTCGGCGCCACCACCAACGACCCCCACGGGCAGGTCGAAGCGCTACGCGACCTCGGCGCACTTCCCGCCGACACCGACATCGCCGCCGTCGTCAGCGATCTACGCCTCGACCAGGAGGTCATCGACCCGACCACGCTGACCGGTGAGGAGATGGTCAACGAAGTGCAGCGCGTCGTCAAAGCCATGCTCGGTTACGGCGCAAAGCTCCCCAAAGAGCTCATGTTGTACGTGAAGAACCTCGTCTTTCTCGACGGCGCCATCGCCCGCCTGGCTCCCGAACTCGACCTCATCGGCGAAGTGCAGAACATCTCGATGTTGTTCGCGATGAAGCACGGCGAACGTCTCGCCCGCGAGCTCGGCGTCAACGCTGAGGAAGTCGAATTCGACATGGACGGCGTGAAGGCCAGCATGGGTCTGGAACCAACCGTCGAGGGCATCACCTACCGAGAGCTGCAGGAGCGCCGAGCATTGATCCAGAAACGAATGTCCGAGCACGTCGAAGGACGGCACTGAGGTGCGGCTCGTCATCGCCCGCTGCTCCGTCGACTACGCCGGACGACTCGACGCACACCTGCCCGAAGCGAATCGCCTCATCATGGTGAAGGCCGACGGCTGTGTCGCAGTGCACGCCGACGGCGGCGCCTACAAGCCGCTGAACTGGATGAACGCCCCGAACACGCTCGTCGAACTCGACGCCTCCGACTCCGAAGACGGATTGGTGCGGTGGGTCGTGACCAGCCCGAAGAAGGAAACGCTGACCATCACGCTGCACGAGGTGCTCAGCGATGTGGCCGAGGAACTGGGCGAAGATCCAGGTCTGCAGAAGGACGGCGTCGAAGCACACCTGCAAGAGCTGCTCGCCGAGAATCCCGACACCATCGAAGATGGCCTGAAGCTCGTGCGCCGCGAGTACCCGACCGCGATCGGCCCCGTCGACTTGTTGTGCCGTGACGAAACCGACCAGGTGGTCGCGATCGAGGTCAAACGTCGCGGCGAGATCGACGGTGTCGAGCAGCTCGCTCGCTACATCGAACGTCTGAGCCTCGACTCGTCGCTCGGCGATGTGCGCGGCGTGTATGTCGCACAGTCGATCAAACCGCAAGCCAAGGTGCTCGCCGAGTCTCGCGGTTTCACCTGGGTCGAAGTGGACTACGACGAACTGCGCGGCATGAAGTCCGACGAACTCAAGCTGTTCTGAGCACACCTGCTGCGTGACACCCGTGGGGTCGCGTTCCGAACGCGTGCAGAAGGCAGGCTGGCTGCGTCACGGGACGTAGGTCGCACGACCGCCGGTGTCAACAGACTCGATCAGCGAGCGCCGGCCGAGCCATCAGGATGTACTCGACGTTGTTCTCGCGGAAGAACGTGAGTTGTGTCGCGGTGTCGAGCAGGTCGCCGATGTCGGCACGCGCCACCTCGACGCATCCAGCAGCGTCGGCCAACGACACCGTTGCAACGTCCCACTCGACGATGGTCGGCTCGATGTCGTCAAACGTGAGATCACCGGCAGGCTCGGCACTGATCTGATACGCCGCAGGTTGGTACGGCTCGGCGGCGCCAAGATGCTCGGCGCCGATCACCGACTCTGGCACGGCAAGGCGTTCGAGGAAGTCACTCAACGCCTGACGCTCAGGGCTCGACTCGCTGCCCCCACGAGGCCCGGCGCCGATGCCGAGCGCATAGGCCTCGTGCGAGTACGTCACACCATCGACAGAGATCCGAACCGTCGCGGTGCCGGCGTCGGCGATGTTGCCGTCGCTGCCGTAGGTCACGTCCGTGAGCAAGCCTGCCTCGCGAGCTGCGCTGATGAGCGCGTCGATGCCGGCAGGCGAGATCGTCTGCACGGTGTGTTGCGGCAACAGTGGCCCCGGGTAGATCGCGGGCACCGCTGCCGGGGTGATGAGCAATCCATCGCTGCTGACGAGCAGCAACGGCGATCGCTGAAACGCCACGTCGCGAGTGGTGAACCCGCCGTAGATGCCGTATTCGAACACCACGGTCGATGCAGCGTCCGGCTCCCCGTCCGATTCCTCGTCGAGCGGCGAGTCAACAACCGTGTCGGACGGCTCGCTGGTCGGCGCCCCGGTGCCTGGTGGGTCACTGGGCGACTCGCTCGTCGGCGGCAGTGTGTCGCCAGGGGCGTCGCCGGACTGATCGGAGCCGCAGGCGGCGAGCGCTCCCAACGCCGGCATCGCGATGACCAGGGAGAGAAAGCTTCGACGTTCCATAGGTCTTTGACGACCGTAGCCACCAGTGCGGTTCCCGACTACGGTCACAATTCATGAGTCAAGAAGTACGCGGCATCATCGCAAAAGCTCAAGGCGAGCCGGTGTCGATGGAGACCATCGTCATCCCAGATCCCGGACCCGGCGACGTCGTCGTCAGCATCCAGGCGTGCGGTGTGTGCCATACGGACCTCCACTATCGCGAGGGCGGCATCAACGACGAGTTCCCGTTCCTGCTGGGCCACGAGGCCGCGGGAATCGTCGACGAGATCGGCGAGGGTGTGACCCACGTCGCGGTGGGCGACTACGTCATCCTCAACTGGCGCGCGGTGTGCGGTGAGTGTCGCGCCTGCAAGCGCGGCGAGGCGCAGTACTGCTTCAACACCCACAATGCGTCGAAGCCGATGACGCTGACCGACGGCACCGAGCTGTCGCCTGCGCTCGGTATCGGAGCGTTCTGCGACAAGACGCTCGTTCACCAGGGCCAGTGCACCAAGGTCGACCCGGCCGCACCCGCCGAGGCAGCTGGCCTGCTCGGCTGCGGCGTCATGGCAGGGCTCGGCGCGGCCATGAATACCGGCCAGGTT
>CALICC010000073.1 GCA_938049325.1 uncultured Ilumatobacter sp.
CCGTCGCCGCAAGAACCTGCAACCGCGCCGCAATCCAACACGACGCGCTCTTGTGACCGAGACGACACCACTCGAGCTCCTCATCGAACCGGGCAGCCAGATGCACCAACCGATACTGATTGGCGTTGATCTCCCAACCCAGCGCCACCAGCTCCTCGCCTGTCGACGGGCCCGACGTGGATGGAATCAAAGGTGTGATGGTCGCACTTGCCGACATGACGAATCCTCCGAAGCACATGCGCCGCAGCACACGGAACGCCCCTGCAACGCGGAGCGATGAACATGAGAGGACCGCCGAAAAAGTGTGGCAATCGAACACCACCGGCGCGCACACCGGCAACCATTATTGTACTCCACCCCTGTTACAGAGTTGAGGGCGAAACTTCAGTCGTCGGTTTGCGTGCCGCTGATCGTGCGCCCGCCCGAACCGAGCCTTGAGGCAGAGTCCTGCCGCGAGCCGGTGGGCAGAGTCGGCACTACAGGTTGGTGGTGTCGAGGCCGAGTCGTTCAGCAGCATCGAGGATGGCTGCGGGCGGTAGCCGAATGGGCTGGCCGACGCGCAGCCAACGCAGCGCCCAATCACCAAGAATCGCAAGTACCGGTGCGAGCTCTCGACCCGCCTCGGTGAGGTGATACCGAGCGCGGGCTGCGTCGTCGCGCTCGAGTACGCCGATCTCGAGGAGGTGAGCGAGCCGGCGGGTGAGGGTGTGGTCGGACATACCAAGCACCTCGCGAAAGTCTCGATACCGATCCACGCCTGCCAGCGCCTCGCGGACGATGAGAATCGACCATCGATCTCCGAGGAGCGCCGTGGCGTGACCGACCGGGCAATTGACGTGTGAGTCGGGTATCTCCACCGCCATCTACGGTCTCCGCCCCATGAGGTCGAGGTACCGGGTTTGGAGTGGGGCATCGTCGCCCACAGCTCCTGATGCGCTGTCGCCGAACATGCCGGTCGCAGCAAGCATCTCGCGTTGAGGCTGCGCGTCATCCCATGCGAACTGCACGAGCCCGGCGTCGAGAGTCTCGTCTGCACCGATCGCTCGGGCGAGGTCCCATGCGTGGCAGGCGCCGTCGGCGACCCGGAAACCGCAGAACATTCCGCGGGGAAAGTCACCCGCTGGGTGCTCGACGATTCCCTCCAGCCCATCCGGACCGGAGAACCCGGCTGCCATCTCCCCCGCCAGATCGACGAAGCTCGAAATCGGGTCGTCAGTCGACGCCATCATGTCGTCATCGAGATACGAGATCACCTCGTCACGCGGCATACCCGACAACACCTGAATCGACATCCGAGTGCCGAGCAGCACGTGATTCACCAAGCCCCGAACATCCCAGTCTGGACACGGCGTCGGCAGCTCCCATTGCCCGGGCGCAACCCCACGGAGCCTCGACTCGAACTCTGCGTTTGCCAACCTCAGTGCTTCAGTAGCTTCCATAACGGAAGTGTTCTGCACGAGCGGCAACTTGTCAACACAGCCCGCCAACCTTTCAACTGCGCGAGGATGTGGTGTCGAGGTGGGGCACCCGCGCAAGCAGTTGGCTCGGACGGTCGAGCCCGAGCTGTCAGCGCTCCGCGTTGGGGTCTCCAGGATTGGCGTACCAGTCAACCAGGCGAGTCGCGATCTCAGTCCCCTGGTCGTCCTGGAGGAAATGGCTGGCCTCGGCCAATCGGTCGTGGGGTTGGTTGCGAGCGCCCGCGATCGCCGACACGAGATTCTCTTGCGTGGCGCACTGACCGAGGTTGCCTGGGTCGTTCGACGCCCACAGCGTGAGAACCGGCCGGTCGAACGAGGTGAGGCCTTCCCACGCCTCGGCGTTCTGACCGTTGAGCTCGTTGACCAACGACGGGAAGGTCCGCGGGCCGCCCATGTAGATGCGGCTCGGGAACGGCGCGTCGTAGGCCGCCTCCTCGCCAGGGCTGAGGTCGAACCACGTCAGGGCTTCGAGTACCTCGGAGGGGCGGAACGACTCGGCGGTCATCGAATACACGATCCAGGCGCCGAAGTCGAGGCCGGCTGGCACGATCAGCTCGCATCCATCGAAGAAGGGGACCTGCTGTTCGGGGAACTGGGCGAACGGCGACGGGATGTCGATGGTCTGGTCGGGATCGTCGATGTCGACCGGGAAGGGCTGCACGCCTTCGGGGATGACCGGGAGCGCGCCGTCACCGATCGCGACCGTCGCGAAGAGGTCCGGATTGAGACCGACCACGCGGAGACCGATCACGCTGCCCCAGTCCTGCACGAACACGTTGATGTCGGTGAGATCCAGCTCCGCGATGAAGGTCTCCAGGCGTTCGTTGTGCCCCAGATAGCTGTAGGCGTCGAGGTCGAGCGGCTTGTCCGAACGTCCCATGCCGAGGTGGTCCACGGCGATGACGCGATGCCCGGCGCCACTCAGCACGGCGATCATGTCCCGGTAGAGGTAGGACCACGACGGTTGGCCGTGTAGGAGCAGCACGACGTCGCCATCGGCCGGCCCCTCGTCGACGTAGGCCTGGCGCAGACCGTCGATCTCGACATAGTGCGGCTCGTAGGGCCAGTCCGGCAGCCCTTCGAAACAGGCGTCCGGGGTGCGGACGAAGTCGACACCGGCAGCGGTGCTCATCACCTCGGGCTCGGCGTCGCACGGTGGGTCCGTGACCGGCACGGGCTCGTCCTCGGCCGGTGAGTCCTCCGTCGGCAGTTCCTCGGGCTGAGTCTCGGTCGACGGCTCCTCGGCCGGTGAGTCGTCGGGCTGAGTCTCGGTCGACAGTTCCTCGGGCTGGGTCTCGGTCGACAGAACGGACTCCTCGGCGGTCCCGTCCTGGGGCGGGTCGGCGGCCACAGGAGGGCCACCATCGTCCGCACACGCGCTCGCAATGAGCGCGAGGGCGGCGAGACAGATCGGCAGGCGGCGGGCGAGGGTCATCGGGTACTCCTTGGACGTCGGGGGATCGGAATCAGTGGGGCGGGAGAAGGTGATCGACCGCGTCGAACCAGGCGCGGCGGGTGCGAGCGATCGGCTGATCGAAGCTGACGCGGAACGTCTGCCACGATTCGACCGATGTGACGAGATCGAGCGTGGCGAGCAGCGATTCGCGGCGCGCCGGGGTGACACCGCGGAGCTCCGGCTCGAAGTGTCGGCGCGTCTCCTCCGCCATCGTGAGCCGACTCTTGTGAACCATCTCCGCGGCCCACGGGTCGCGCACGGCCGACGCCCGTTGAAGGAGCTGGAGCGCATGCAACGCTTCGTGCAAATCGAGGCGGGCGGCGACGAAGCTGCGTATTCGCTGCTCGCGGTCACCGACCGCTCTGTCGGGGAGGCTGAAGAGATGCGGGAACCGTTCTAGAACGCGTGCCATCGCATCGTGCCGGATCTCGTCGAGAGTCGCGAAGTAGCGGAACAGCGTGGCCATCGAGACGTCAGCCCGCTCAGCGACCTCGACCGCGGTCGGCACACCACCTTCGAGTAGGACGTCGATGAACGTGTCGATCACACGGAGCCGTCGCTCGGACGGGGGCGGTCGTCGGGTTGTCGTGTCGGGCATCTCGCATCCTCAGGTTGGCAATGAGAGTTATTGTCTCACACAATGAGAGTCTTACTCTCATTGGGCTCCTGATCGAGTTGCCGGACCTAGTCGATGGTGATCGGCATTCCGCCGTTGGCGGTACGTGGGTAACGGCGACCCACGATTCCTCAGCTGCGATGGTTTCGCCCGCGCCGGCGAGTACGTGCCGGACAACTGCGAACCGTGACCCGGATCAGCCTCGCGTAGACAAGCGGCCAGCAACTCGCGCGATGCGGCTGCCGAGCAACTCCGCGGTCAACTCGTCACGAGCGTCGATCGCCGGTTGCTCGCGGCCGTAGTCAGCCTGAGCTCCGACACCGAAGTAGAAGCTGAGCCGGTTCAGACCCTCGTCATTGACCGGAAGCTGATCGAGACCAACCCAGATCATCCCCATTTGCATCGCGAACGTGGCCATCGCGACCAGCGTCTGGAGCTTGTCGCCGCTGGGTGTGCTGGACACGGTGAATCCACCCGCGACCTTGTCGCTCCACGCACGCGAGGCGTAGCGGTCGAGGGTCCCGTCGAAGAACGCCTTGTGCTGCGCCGAGGGACCACCCATGCATGTCGGCGAACCGAAGATCACCGCATCGCACCCATCGATACCTTCGAGCGTCTCCACATTGTTCCAACGCCCATCCGAGAAGTCGGCGGGATCGATCGCGAACACCGCGGCGGAAGAATCGGGCTGTCGCTCCACACCGCGAGCAACCGCCGCAGCGGTGAGCTGCGTGCAACCCGAGCCAGAGTGAAACACGATCGCGACG
Organism: uncultured Ilumatobacter sp.; assembly: GCA_938049325.1. Classification (GTDB taxonomy): domain Bacteria; phylum Actinomycetota; class Acidimicrobiia; order Acidimicrobiales; family Ilumatobacteraceae; genus Ilumatobacter_A. The sequence goes on from CALICC010000073.1 coordinate 4,318, forward strand.
CTGGTCATGCCCAACCCTGACACATGCGCCCCCGTGCGACGACGAGTCGAGCTCGACCGACGACCGCGGCACCGTGTTCGACGGGTGGTCGTCGAACACCTAGGTTCTGCGAGAACAACAACGAAGCGATCCGGAGGTGGCGACATGGTCACGAATCACATGAAGAAGTTCTCGACGCGGATTGCGATCCTCGCGTGCGTGGCGATGATTGCGTCCGGGTGCACGGCGTTCATCGACTACCACCGGATCCAAGTGTTCAACGCGCAAGAGACCGCGTGGCACGAAGACAACGACGAACTCCGCCTCGCAACGATCTCGTTCCGCACCACGCCGGGCGTTGTCGGGAGCACTCAGGTGGTGTTCAACGAAGACTCGGTCGATCGCGTGGCGAGCGACCTCGACGATGGCGACATCAGGATCATTCCCAACTCCCGCGGCCTCTACACCTTCGAAGATCTCGACATCGTCTCACTTCCCGAGCTGCTGGCCGGCGACATCCCGGAGATCTTCGGGCAGCTCGTCATCGGGATCGAAGACGACGGCACCCCGACCGGCGCCATCCGCAACATCTTGCGCGACATTCGCGACGAACTCGACGTGCAGCTCCGAGCGATCATCGAGACGATGACGATCGCCGACATCCTCGCCGACCCCGACGGTCTGGCGGAGCGATTCAGCGAAGCCGCCGTAGAGATCCGTGACGCGGCCACGCCTGGGTTCTGGGCGTCGATCGAGCTGCTCCTCAGCTCGTTCTTCAACCCCGACGACTTCCTCAACTTCAACTTCTTGTTCTTCGTTCCGGTCGGTCCACAACTCGCTCCGATCGTCGACGCCGCCTTCACCAACCTGCCCGACAACATCTTCGGTGGCGCATTGCCGACGACCGTCATCGGCGGCGAGATCCCGCCGAAGGTCTTCGACCTCGACTTCCAGGATCACGAGACGCACTACCGAGTCCGGACCTACGTCGGCGGTGGAGACGAGGGCGTGTCGCCGCCCACCACCCAACCTCCGTTCAACCCGTGCTTCCCCGACCCACCTCCACCACCCGGCGGTCACTGCGCCTGACGCACACGCGACGCGCCGATACTCTGCGCTCGTGTCTGAACCCGACCGCATCGATGCTGGCCTCGAATCGGTCGTGCTCCGAGCCAGCGGCGCACAAGCGATCGTCGACACCGACGTCGTGCAGAGTTTGTGGAGCGGCTACGGGCAGATCGTTCGGTGCCACCTCGACGGCGGATCACAACTCAGCGTGATCGTCAAGCACGTACGCTGGCCTGACCAGCGCGACCATCGGTACGGCTGGAACACCGATCGCTCCCACGAGCGCAAGCTGACGAGCTACCGAGTCGAAACAAGCTGGTACGACCGCTACGCCGAGCGGTGTCCACGTTCGAGTCGCGTGCCACGTTGCCTTGCACTCGACGCCAACGACGACGAGGTCGTCATGGTCTTGGAAGACCTCGACTCGGCCGGCTTTGCCGGACGACGCCAGCAGGTGAACGACGCGGAGATCGACGCCTGCTTGATGTGGCTCGCCAACTTCCACGCCACGTTCATGGGCGAGCGTCCCGATGGTCTCTGGACCACCGGCACCTACTGGCACCTGGCAACCCGGCCCGACGAACTCGAGGTTCTCGACGCAACCCGACACGGTCCACTCAAAGCGGCCGCTGCAACCATCGACCACCGGCTCAGCGGGAGCCCGTTCCAGACCTTCGTCCACGGCGACGCCAAGCTGGCCAACTTCTGCTTCAGCGACGATGGGAAGCGAGCCGCAGCGGTCGACTTCCAATACGTCGGCGGCGGCTGCGGCATGAAGGATCTCGCCTACTTCGTCAGCAGTTGCCTCGATGAGAACGACAGCGAGCGCCTGGAGGCCACGATCCTCGACCGCTACTTCGAGCTGCTGCGCGGCGCGCTCGAACGATCGAGCCCGGCGCTCGACGTCGACGTACTGGAACAAGATTGGCGGGCGCTCTACCCCGTGGCGTGGACCGACTTCTACCGGTTCCTCCAAGGGTGGAGTCCAGGTCACTGGAAGCTCCACGGCTACAGCGAGCGTCTCGCCGGAGAGGTTCTGGCGGCCATGGCTCAAGAGGAACGATGAACCTTTCTGGCTCCGACCTGAACGAGCTCGCCGATCTTGCGATCCTGAGTGCCACCGAGGCCGGTCAGATGATCGCTCGGTCTCGACCGACGAACGTCGCTCGCAAAGCCCGCAGTGGCAGCCTGGCGGCGCAGGTCGTCACCGAGATCGATCGGAGCAGTGAGCAGATCATCCTCGACGTTCTCACCCCGACCCTCGAACGCTTCGAGCTCGGCCTCCTCACCGAGGAGCGCGACGACGACAGCAGCCGACTCAGCGCCGATCACTTCTGGTGCATCGACCCGCTCGACGGCACGCTGCCGTACATCGATGGGTCGCCCGGCTACGCGGTGTCGATCGCACTCGTCACCCGCGACGGCACTCCGCAAATCGGCGTGATCTACGACCCGGTCGACGCAACGATGCTGCACGCGATCGCGGGCGTCGGGGCGTTTCGCGATGGAACCCCCTGGCCGACCACGCCGGAGCCTGGCGACGACGTGCTCTCGGTGTTCGCCGACCGCAGCTTCGTCACCGACGACAACCACGACCTCGTCGTCGACGCGCTCAGCGCGATCGCTCAAGAAGCGGGGCTGGCGGGCATCGAGCTCCACACAACTGCCGGCGCCGTGATGAACGCCTGTGCGGTGCTCCGGCATCCACCGGCCTGCTACTTCAAGTTTCCCAAGCCGACGGGCGGCGGCAGCCTGTGGGACTTCGCCGCCACCGCGTGCCTGTTTCACGAGGTCGGTGCCGTTGCGACCGACATGGTCGGCGACCCGCTCGACCTGAATCGAGCTGACGCCAGCGCGATGTCTCATCGCGGCGTGCTGTTCGCCTCGGACGAGACGGTCGCCCAGGGGATCCGAGCGCTCCGGCCGGGCGGCGATTCGAGCCGCTGACTCGCGGCCGGCGATCACAGCTATTGCCGGATGGCGCGCCGTCCCGTGAAGGCGATCAGTCGATCGATCGCGGTGTCGCCGGCGGGGTCTTCGGCGACGCCGAGTTCCCAGGCCCCTCGGTGCTCATCGGACATCGCCTCGAACTGAGTGAGCGCCGCCTGCGCCGTCGCCTCGTCGATGCCGTGCGGTGTACCCGTCGCGTCGGCGAGGTCCCATGCGTGCACGACCGGGTCGAGCCAGACCTCGCCGATGAATTCGTCGACGCTGAGCTCTCCCCATGGTGTGGGCAGGTTCACGGTCAGGCTGCCCGGCCGATCGAGTTGCCGCAGCGTCGTGTCGACGATCTTGCGCATCGTCTCGGCCGGTCGGTCGCCGAGCACCTCGGCTTCGGGTTCTCCCGCGATGAAGCCGTCACCGGCGGCGATGCTGCCCAGGTTCTTGATCAGCCAGGCCGCGTGACCGGCCACCTGCCGCGCCGACCAGCCAGCGCAGATCGACGTGTTGTCCCAGGCATCATCGGGCACCCGCTGCGCCACGGCGTCGAGCAGGAACAGCGAGCTGACGTACTGACGGAGGTTCGTGCTCATGGTTCAGTTGGTCTTCGTGACGTGGAAGGTGTAGCCGGTGTCGGTCTGATCGAGCCGCACGTCGACCTCGTCGCCGTACTCCTTCGCGAAGCCGGCGATGAAGCCGTTGGCGAGTCCGGCGAAGTTGCGGTGCGAGAGGATGTCGATACGCACCTCGTTGTCGTTGATGCGCTCGGTCTTGAGCGCCGGCGGAAACGCACCCATCTCTTCGCGCACGTGCTTGTGCATCCGCGGTTCGATGTGCTCGAGCAAGTCGAGCACGTTCCAGCCTTCTTCGGTGTACCCGATGAAGGCTTGCAGGAGACCGGGAGCTCCGGCGATGCCCATCTCGGTGAGGAAGTCGAGTCGACTCTGCGAGAGCACTGTGGTGACGGCGTCGAGCGCTCGGTCAATCTCGGCGTCGTTGTGGTACGACTGGCTGCCGAAGCTGGCGGCGTCGAGACCGGCCTCGTCGAGGATTTGTTGGAAGGTCTCGGCCGAATGCCGTGCCTCGACGAAGGTTTTGAAGTCGTTGTGGATTTCTGCGTGCATGGTGGTCTTCCTGACGTGGTGAGTTTGTGCTGTGGTTGATGATGTGAGTGATGATCGGGCAGCGCCGCGGCACCGGCTGGGGTTGCCGGTGCCGCGGGTTCCGCCCGGGGGTTGTGGTGACGAGGTCGCGTCGGAGAAGTCCGGGTCAACGGTCCGAGTGCGCTTGAGCTCCCAGAAGCCCGGCGTGGTGGCCAGCGTGACCACGGCGTCCCAGACGTTCAGCCCTTCATCGCCGGTGATGGCCCGGCTGATGACGGGGCCGAACACGCCGACCTCATCGCCGTTGGCGTCGGTCAGCCCGATGATCGGGGTGCCGACATCGGCGCCGACCAGTGCGAGACCGTCGTCCATCTTCTGACGAATGACGTCGTCCCACGACTCGTCGTCATAGGCGGCGGCATGCGCGGCGTCGAGGCCGGCTGCTTCCAGCAGCGTCGCTGCATCGACCGACCGGTTGCCGGCATGGTGGATCTGCGTGCCGGCTTCCCAGTAGAACGCGAATGCCGCTGCGTTGCCCTCGGATGCGTCGATCGATTCGAACACCCGCAACAACTTGTGCGTGTGGAGCACCGTCTCGTAGTAGTCGACCTCGGGCGACGGCTGGTTCTTGAGGAACAGGCTGATCGGCTGCCACTCGATGTTCAGATCGCGCTCGGGCTGCACCACGTTGGTGAGCCAGCGTGCGGTCATCCAGCACCACGGGCAGATGGGGTCGACCCAGGCTCGGACGTTCCTCATGATCCCGAGGCACTCATCGAGGCGACCCACGCCTCGAAGGCGGCGAATTGTTCCGGGTAGTTCTCGGCCAGGAACTCAGGGTCGAGGCGACGTCCGGAATCGGCGGCGACGTCGGTGCCGTCGCGGTCGGCGACGATGGCCGCCCACACGTCGTCGGGCAGCGGCCGATCGCTGGCGCCATGGAGGTTGACCTCGGTCGGGTCGACGGCCCACCGATAGACGGTGTCACCGGCTCGGTTCAGCACGATGACGCCGGTCTGCGACATGCCGTTCGGGTATTCGGTGGGGTGGTCGGCCATCGGCGTCTCGGCCTTGGGTGTGATGTTGATGCCGAAGTGCGTGGCGAGCGCGTTGCTCGGGTCGGAGACCACGCTGAAATCGAGGCCCCAGTCGGCCTGCACCTGCTCGGCGAGTTCGGTCGATTGGCTGGTGATGGCGATCATCCGGCCGCCAGCGCCGTCGACCTTGCTGCGGAAGTCGCCGTTGAGCTCACGCAGGTAGCTCTGACAGAACGGGCACCAGTGCCCGCGGTAGAAGACGAGGACCGTGAGGTCGCTGTGGCCGAGGCCGTCGAGGACCGCGGCGGGAGTAATGGAGGTAGTCATTGGGGTTCCTTGTGAGAGAAGAGGGTGCGGTGACGTGGTGAATCAGGCCGCCGTGGCGGAGGTGGTGTGCGTGGCTGGTGCGGACCGCTCGCCGCGGACCGCAGCGGCCTTGCGGTGGATGCGCGGCGTCAGCGGCCGATGCAGGGCATAGGCGAAGATGTCTTTGTCGAAGTAGAGGCGCCCGTTGTCTTCGATGCGCCACCGCTTCGGTGAACCGTTGATGCGATGGCCGGTTGCAGCGCCGACCGAGCAGTTACCGCCGAACTGCGGCGCATAGGCCTCAGGGTTCGCGGCGAACTGGTCACGGTGCTCGGCGCTTGCGAAACGCCATTCGGCGTCGGCCCATCGATGCGTGAACTCCGCTGAGCCGCGTGTCGGCGTGCCCTCGGTGAAGTAGGCAACGGAGTCGTAGCCGCGGATCGCAACGCCCTTGCGAGTGGAACGAGTACGGAACTTGTCTTTCTTGGTCTTGCTCATCGGATTTCCTTTGGGGTGACTTTCTTTTCTTGGGTTGGGGGGGGATGGAGTGGGTCGGGGCTCAGCCGCGGTCGAAATAGACCTTGTTCAGCAGCTTCCACGAGCCGTCGGCCTTGAGCAGCGTGAACTGGTCCGTGTAGTTGATGCCCGACCAATCGGTGAGGACGGCAGTGGCGGTGGCGGTGTTGCCGTTCACCTCGATGGGGCCGACGTCGCCCGTGAGGTTCGGTGACGGCTGACCTTCGACGGCATCGAACAGGATCTGGATCGGTCCGCCTTCGACCTTGCCGTCGGCAACGCCGTAGATGGTCGCGTCGGCGTGGAAGGCCTCAGCCATCAGCTTCGAGTCGCCGGTGACACCACCTTCGATGTACGTGTCGATGGCCTGGGTGATTTCTTGTTGATCGCTCATAGTTGCGCTCCTTGTTGCGGGTTGATGGGGTGTGCAACTAGAACGATTATTCGGTTATTCCGTCGGCGCCGAGATTTCTCGACCACAGTCAAGCTGTCCGGATCAGCGTCGGTCGCAAAGATCGGCGAATGCCCAGCTCAGAGGCCCATCGTTGCCAAACCAAAGACGTCAGGAAACAGTCCCAGGGCGAGACGCCGAGAACGCTTCGTCTTCGCGCATACCGAACGATGAGTACAAACACGTCACCCGACGGGCGGGCGCCGTCAGGCGTACGGTGCGAGGCCGTTGCCGAGGGACGAACACGACTGCGTCGGAACGAACCATGCCCGCGTCGTCACCACTGTTGTTGAAGTTGCCCGGCTCGAGCTCAACGACCACCGGTGAGGCGCTCAGGCAACGTTGCTATCGCGCGTTCGTACGCACCGGTCTTGCCGCTCGTGGCAGCGATAACGAGGCCGCCCTCGATCGCAGCGATTGCATCCAACACTGCAGCATCAGCCTCGACCGACGACATGCCGGCGTCGAGCGCGATCAGCATCAGCGCATCGGCCCACGCCTCGACGCACCGACCACCTTCCGACTGACCGTCGCCGTCCGACACGCTCAGGGCAACGATGAGACACGACTGCGTCCCGTTGTTGTAGTACTCGTTGAGACCTTTGGCGACCTCTTGCGCGCGTGCATACGGTGGCCCGTCGACGAACGCCGGAGCGAGGGCCTTCCCGTACCGCACCGTCGCACGATCGATGATCGCCGACACCATCTCGTCCTTGCCACCCGGGTACCGGTGATACAGGCTCGCCCGACCCAATCCGGTCTCCTCCGAGAGACGGTCGATGCTCGCCCCGGCGAAGCCGAACCGGCTGAAGACGCGCGCAATCGCGTCCGTCAGCGTGTCGTCGTCGATCGTGCTGCGCGCCATCTTTCGATGATACCGAACGCCCGTTCCACCTTCAATCCATTGCACCCGTCGTCAAGCAGAAGACAAGCAGAACACCAGCAGAAGTCAAGCAAACGCCAGACCGAGATCTACAGAACGTTTGGTACACACGAACGTGATCAGTGCAATGCTCGCTCGTCGACCTCGACCAGGGCTGCTGCGTGGTGAGCCTCAACATGGGCCTCACGCGGCAGGCCCGACGGGATGGAGCACTCGGTCGCCTTGTCGCCGACGATCGCGTCGGCGTTGCCGCCGAGTTTGCGCAACCCGAAGAGTGCGGGCAACGCGAGCACCGTGAACGCCCCGCCAACCACGTAGCCCGGCGCAAAGCCTCTGGCGTCCGACACCGCGCCGAGGCCAACCTGGCCACCAACGCCTCCCACCGAGGTGACCATTGCGTCGAAGCTGACGACTGTGGCCCGGTTCTCGCTGGCGGTCACCTGGTGGAGATACGCCTGACGAACGGGAGAAATCACTCCCATGGAGCCGGCAACGACGAAGAGGCACGCGACGGCAAACGCAAACGACGACGTGACGCCCATCAACACCGCGGCGACGGTGCTGGTTCCGCTCGCGACCATCAACATCGTGCTGCGGCGCGAACATCGGTGGCTCACCACCTTCACGATCTGGTTGCCGACGATGGTGGCAACCGACAGCCCCGCGGTCACCAGTCCGATGACCCACACGGCGTCACGGTCGAGCAGTTCGAGGAAGTAGGGCTGGGCGGCATAGAAGGCCCAGCCGAAGAAGACACCGCGGATGCTGGCTGAGATCATCAGCAACCGCAGCCCGGGTTGGCGCCAGCCCGCCGACACGCCGACCGCAGTCTCGTGTCGCATTTCCTTGGGGATGTCGCGCACGCCGATGCGGCGCGGCTCGAACCCGATCTCGTGCATGAGCGAAGACGCAACCACGAACACGATCACCAAGAGCCCCGATCGCACGATGAACGGCACCGCCAGGTCGAGCTGTCCGAGGAACCCGCCGCTGATCGTGCCGACGAACATTGCTGCGCCGCTGACCTGTTGGTTGCGGGCAAACACTTGATCGAGCTGGTCGTCACCGCCAAGCGACTTCAGACCATCGACGAGCCAGGCCTCGAGCGCCCCTGAGTAGAACGTGAAGCCGAGGCCCATGAACACCGAGATGACGCCGAACACGAGGAGGCCCGCATCGGCCTGGGCGGCAACGAGGTAGAGCGCGGTCGTCGCACCGAGCACGGCGACGCTGGCGAGGTATGACACCCGCCGACCAAGGGTGTCAGCCACGACGCCCGTCGGGATCTCGAACAGCACCATCCCCACCGAGAAGAGCGCGTTCGCGATGAAGACCTCGGTGATGCCGAGGCCAGCATCGAGCAGGAACAAGGTATTCACCGACCAGATGAGCGACGCCGCAAGCGTGTACATGCCCGACAACGTCATGTACGAGCGGATGAGGCGATCAGGCGTCACGCGTCGGTTCCGTTCGGGCCGAGGAATATGGCCACCAGTGCGTCGGCGTGACGATCGATGAACGTCTCGTCGAGGGTGTCGTGGCCCAGCAGCAGTGCTTCCGGCGCGTTGACGTAGGGCAGCGAGGCCGCCCCGACGATTGAGTAGTAGAGGACCGTCTCGTCGATATCGGCGACGACACCCTTCGAACGCAACGCTCGCCACGCGCGCGTCAACGCCTCGAACCGTGGACGGACGTGGCGGTCGACGATCCAGGCCAGCCGATCGGATGCGACCGTCGCCTCGTGCACCATGATGCGGTTCAGTTCGGGGAGTTGCGCGGCGGCGTGCACGAACGCCCGCACGTGTCCCGCGAATTCGGATCGCTCGTCGGTCACCGGTGGACTCGCTTCCACCTGCCGCAGCACTACGTCATCGAGACGTTCGAAGAGATGATCGACCGCGGCGCGCCACAGCGCCTCCTTTGACGAGAAGTGGTAGTTGATCTGGGGCTGCTGGGTCTCAGCCGCGGTTGCGATCGCGCGCGTCGACGTCGCTTCGAAGCCGTGCGCGGCGAACTCGTGCAACGCTGCTTCGAGCAGCTTCAGGCGAGTGGTCGCCGATCGCGCCTGACGGCGGCGCGGTGCGTTCGTGGCATCGACGACTGCTGGTGACACGTTGACAATTATCTATCAAGTGATCTAATTTGTCCAGCCATGGCGCTGCACCGGCTGACTTCCATCACGCTCGGAGTCCCTGACGTCACCGCGTCGTCAGCGTTCTTCGAAGACTTCGGACTCACCGGCAACGCGGGCGCAAGCACGTCGTCGACTCGTTTGGCGACCCGTGACGGTGGCGAACAGGTCGAACTCGTCCACGCGCCCACTCGCCGGCTTGATCGCATCGGCATCGGAGCCGACGACGCCAACGACCTCACCCGCATCGCCGCAGTGGCCAATCGCTCCTCGATTGCCGAGATCGTCGAGTCGTCATCCGATCGATTGGTGTTGCGCGAACCCGTCACCGGATTACTCGTCGACGTGACCGTCGCCGATGACTATGCGGCGGCGCTGTCGGTGCACACCTTCAATCGTCCCGGAGGCGAGCCCGAACGCATCGACACACCCGCCAACAGCGTCCTCACACACGATCCGGTGCGCCCGTCCAACCTCACGCACGTGGTGTACAGCACACCCGATCAACCGACCACGCTCGCGTTCTTCACCGACGTGCTCGGCTTCGAGATCAGCGACCAGATTCCGGGGATCATTGCGTTCGCGCGCTGCGGCAACGTGCATCACAACGTGGCGATTCAGGCAGGGCCAGTCGCGTACCCTCACCACATCGCATTCGAAGTCGACGACATCGACGACGTCGTCCGCGGCGGACAGCGCATGGTCGACGCCGACCCCGACCGGCACATGTGGGGCGTCGGTCGTCATGCAATCGGTTCGAACTGGTACTGGTACCTGCGCGAGCCCGGGGGAACGTTCGTCGAGTACACCGCCGATATCGACCGCATCTCCGAACAAGATCTGTACCGCCCGAAGGACTGGACGGGACACGAGTTCCTCTACTCGTTCGGGCCTCCACCACCACCCGAGTTCCTCGAGCCTGCCGATCTGGCCGAGCTCATCGCCGCAGCCAGCTGACCGTTCAACCATCGAAAGGCACACATCACATGGGATTCCGACTCGCCAACGTCGACGGGCGGGCCGCGCTCGTTCACGGTGACCGCTACACCGACCTCGCCACGCATTCCCAGGGCGCACTCGGCCCCGACCTGATGCACGCGCTCGAACGACCCGACCTATTGGCCGAGTTCTCCGAGCGCCTCGACGACGCGTCGGTGACCGGCCTCCTCGCCAACGTCACACTCGGACCGCCGGTCCCACGTCCGCAGAAGATCTTCGGAATCGGGCTCAACTACGCGGCGCACGTTGCCGAGAGCGGGCGCGAGGCACCGGCAAGTCCCGTCGTGTTCACCAAGTTCCCGTCGTGCCTCACGGGCCCGACCGGCGACGTCGAGATCCGTGGCGACGGCGTCGACTATGAAGTCGAGCTGGTCGTGGTGATCGGGCAGGGCGGCCGCGACATCTCACCCGACGACGCATGGGATCACGTGGTGGGCGTGACCGTCGGCCAGGACATCTCCGACCGTCCGGTCCAATTCGCCGCCAAGCCGCCGCACTTCGACCTCGCCAAGTCCTTCGACACCTACGGT
>CALICC010000074.1 GCA_938049325.1 uncultured Ilumatobacter sp.
CGCCGAGAAGTTCTCCACCGATGACGACAAGCCGGTCAACTTCGTGTTCCACGGTGGCTCGGGCTCGAGTGCCGCTGAGATCGAAGAGGCGCTGAGCTACGGCGTCATCAAGATGAACATCGACACCGACCTCCAGTGGGCCTTCTGGGACGGCGTGCGCGGCTATGAGGCCGACAAGCACGACTATCTGCAGGGGCAACTGGGCAACCCCGACGGCGCGGATGCGCCGAACAAGAAGCACTACGACCCTCGCGTGTGGCTCCGTGCCGGCGAGGTCAGCTTCGTCGAGCGTCTCGAGCAAGCGTTTCGCGAGCTCAACAACGTCGGCACGCTGGCGTAGGCGTTTCGCAGCCCGCTGATGGGCGCGCCTCCCGTTCTGGCCCACGGTTGCGTCGGTTTCCGACGCTGACGTGGACCAGCACGGGTCGTTCGTCGGCGGAGCAGGGTTCTCAGGACGTGATCTTCTCGAGAAACGCTTCGACCTCGGAGCGGTGGCGCGTGCGTTTCATCGGCGGCAGTGCCTTGACGATGTCCCAGCGGTAGTTCGCTTTGCCGAGTCGCGGGTCCATCACGGCGACGACGCCGGTGTCGGTGGCCGAGCGGATCAGCCTGCCCGCCGCCTGAGCGAGCATCATCGACGCACGAGGGATGTCGATCTCACTGAACGCAGTTCGGCCGAGTTCATCGCGGCGCGCCGAGAGCAATGGGTCGTCAGGTCGTGGGAACGGGATTCGGTCGATGACGACCAACGACAGTGTGCTGCCGGGCACGTCGACGCCTTGGAACAGACCGGCGGTCGCGAAGAGGCAAGTGGCATCATCCTCGGCGAACGCGTTGACCAACGCGGTCTTGGGCATGTCGCGCTGCGTCAGAATCCGATTGTCGAGGCGCTCGCGCATCTCTTCGGCAGCTTCGTCCATCGCGCGATAACTGGTGAACAGTGCGAGTGTGCGTCCACCTGCGGCATTGATGAGTGCTTCGAGTTCGTCGTTGGCCTTCGCACGAAAGTCAGGCGAATTGGGGTTCGGCAGATGAATCGCGCAGTAGAGCATCGAGTTGTTCTCGTAGTCGAACGGGCTCCCCACGTCTTCGGTGTCGACGACATCTGGTGCGATGCCGACGCGGGCCGAAAGCGACGACGGAATCGTCGCGCTCGTCAGGATCGCGGTCCGTCGGTTCCACACCCCCTCGGTCATGGTCGGGCCGACATCGAGCGGTGCTACTTCCAGCCTCGGTGAGTCGCGTGATCCCGACACGAACGCGACGTACCCCTCGCGGCCTTCGATGGCGATGTCGAGTTGTTGGATCGACCGTCCGGTCATGGTCTGCGCGCGTAGCTTGCGCTGCTTCGCGTCCTCGTTGGTGGTTTCGATGGCCGCGAGCGAGTCGTTCGCACTGCCGAGCTTGAGTCGCGCGTCGCTCAGCCGATCCTGCACCGAGTCGGGGAGCGGCGTCGTCAGTCGCTCGCCGACGTGTTCGGACAGGCAGTCGCGGATCGACTCGCCGAGTTCGGCGACCGAGCCAGTGAGGTCAGGGTCGTCAAGGATGCGGCGGATCGTGGCCGACAGTGCGACAAACCGTCCGGGGGAGATCTCGACCCCGACGGTGTCGCTCATGATGTCTTCGAGCACGTGCGCTTCGTCGAAGATCACGACGTCGTGGTCGGGGAGGATCGCGCCTTCGGCCGCGACGTTCAATCCGTACAGATGCGTGTTGACGACAACCACGTCGGCTGCCTGAGCTTTTCGGCGGGCCTGCTCGGCGAAGCAGGGGTCCCCGAGCGGACATCGTTCTGCCCCGGGGCACTCGTCGGAGCCGACGCTGACCGAACGCCACGCGTTGTCGGTCGGCGTCCAGTCGAGTTCGGCCTGGTCGCCGGTTGGGCTCGTTCCGGCCCAGTCTGCGAGCTTCTTGATCTCGGCCTTCGTGACGACGGCCATCTGGTCGAGCTCGAGCTCGCCCTGTGCCGGATTCGACATCTCCTTCAAACGTTGGAGGCAGACGTAGTTGCTTCGGCCTTTCAGAACAGCCCAGTCGAAGTCGACGCCGAGGTGCTCCGCGAGGAACGGAAGGTCCTTCGAGGCGAGCTGGTCTTGGAGTGCTTTGGTCGCGGTGGCGACAACCACGGACGACCCCGACGTCAACGCGGGGACCAGATAGGCGAGCGTCTTGCCGGTGCCCGTTCCGGCCTGCACGACCAGATGTCGCTTCTCGACGATCGCGTGTTCAACGAGCTGAGCCATCCGGTGTTGCCCGTCGCGCACTTCGCTCTCATCGAGTGCGGCGGTGACCCGGTCGAGTGCTGCGAGCGTGTCAGATTGGCTCATCGAGCCGGTGCCAGCTCGAGGGCGGCATCGAGCTCAGCGGCGTCGAAGTCTGGCCACGGTGCGTCGGTGAAGTAGATGGCCGCTCCCGCGGCCTGCCAGAGCAGGAAGTTCGACACGCGCCGTTCGCCACTGGTGCGGACCAGGATGTCGACCGGCGGCAGGTCAGGAAGGTAGAGATGGTCGGCGATCGACTCGGTGGTGACGCTGCCGGACTGACGAGCTTCGACAACCGCGTTGACCAACTCGGAACGGCCGCCATAGTCAAACGCGACGGTCAAGGTCATGCCCGTGTTCTGCGCGGTGTCGTTGATGGCTTTGCGGATGGCGCGCTGCACGTAGCGCGGCGTCTTGGCCTCATGGGAGTCGAACGGTCGACCAATCCATTGGATGCGAACGTTGAGTTCGTTGAGCTCGGCCACGCGGCCGAACAGCTTTTCGTGGAGGCCCAGAATGTGGGGAACCTCGGGCCGTGGGCGTCGCCAGTTCTCGGTCGAGAAGCCGAAAACCGTGAGATGCCCGATGTTTCGTTGGACGGCAACGCGTACCAGCCGGGCGAGATTCTCTTCACCCTCGGTGTGGCCGTCGGTGCGAGGAAGACCGCGCTGGCCCGCCCAGCGGCCGTTGCCGTCCATGATGCACGCCACGTGCAGCAGGGATTCGGGAGGCGAAGGCTCGAGCGACACGAAGGACGACGTTAGTAGGCCGAGCGTGCGCACAATCGGCTATCAGGCGTGGAATGATGGAGACGTGCCACTACGTCCGACTACGAGCGCGCGCCAAGTTGCGGTCCCCGAGGTCGATCCGACGCGCCAGTTCCTCCGTCACGTGATGATCGTCGGTGGGACGCTCGGCGACTGGGATGACCTCGGCGTCAGGCGTTGGGACGAACGTGTTGCCGAGTTGGGAGTCGTCGCCGCGAACGCGGGAGCGTCGTTCCTCACGTTGCGCGCATTCGAACCCGGGGTCCGACCGAGCACGAGCGAGCGTTGGGAACGCGTCGTCGACGGGTGCCACGTGATCATCGACCCGTGTGGTGACGGCCGAGAGCGCTTTGCAGACGCGCTCGCGCACTTGCCGCTCGACGAGCCAGTGAACGAAGCAACCGTGTCGGAGATGCTGTACGAGCCCGCCGACTGCGAACCCGATCTGATCGTCGTCCTCGGCGAGCCGACGCGTCTTCCGCCGTCGTTGGTCTGGGAACTCGCGTACGGCGAACTCGTGTTTCGTCCGATGGCGTGGCACGAATTGTCGACCGACCATCTCGTCGAGGCAATCGCCGACTTCGCGCGGCGCGAGCGCCGGTTCGGTGGACTCGACGAGTCCTCGAAGTCCGATGAGTCCGTCGGCTGATTCGTGAGTGGGCTGTACCGCGACGTCGGGGTAGTTCTACGTACCTACAAGTTGGGTGAATCGGACCGCATCGTCGTCATCCACACGCAGGAGAATGGCAAGGTACGCGCCGTCGCGAAAGGTGTTCGGCGGACCAAGTCGAAGTTCGGGGCGCGCTTGGAGCCGATGAGTCACGTGAAGCTGCTGTTGTATCGAGGCCGTCAGCTCGACATCGTGAGCCAGGCCGATGCAGTCGAGCCGTTGTCGCCCATGTTGAGCTCGCTCGACCGCGCGTCGCAGGGCCTCGCAGCGTTGGAAGCAGTCGACCAATTGTCGCTCGAACGCGAACCGAACGAGCGGCTCTACAAGATGCTGGTGGGCGTGCTTCGCACCATCGCCGCCAAGCCGTCGCCGTTGAACGTGCCGGCGTTCTATTGGAAGCTGCTCGCGAACGAAGGTCTTCGCCCGGAGTTGGGCCACTGCGTCAGGTGCGGCGACGGCGAACCAGCGGCGCAACTGGTGGCATTCGACCTCAACGAAGGTGGCGTCTTGTGCCGATCATGCCGGTCGGGTCAGTCGATCAGCACTGACGGTCTCGACCTGCTTCGTGACATCCTCGGCGGGCGGCTCCAGGCAGCGCTCGACCGCGATCAGTCGCCGGCCACACACGAGGTTGCTGCGTTGGCGACGAAGGCACTCGAATTCCAGATCGAGCGGCGCCTCAAGGCCGTGGCGATGTTCGAAGAGCACTGAGCCCGACGGGCTCAGTGCACCGGCTCAGTCGAAGCGGATACGACGACGCGACACACCGACTGCGAACGCACCGAGTGCGATCATCAGGCCCGCGGACACACCGAGCGTGAGGTTCGAGCCAGTTTCGGGGAGAACGTCCTGAGGATCGGGGTCGCCCGAACCAGGAATCGTCGTCGCCGGTGCCGGAGCGACCGTCGTGGTGGTTTCGGGTTCGATCGGCAACACATCGCCGGTTGTCGTCGTGGGAGCGACGGTGGTGGCGGGCGCCGCGGTGGTGGCGGGCGCTTCGGTTGTTGTCGTCTCGGGTGCCTCGGTCGTGGTGGTTTCCGGCGCTTCGGTGGTCGTCGGCGCGACAGTGGTCGGCGGCGCTGTGGTCACCGTGGAGGCGGATGCGACCGATCCAAGGCTGAACGTGGCGAGGCCTCCGATGACGACGGCGGAAGCGAAAGCGGATTGAATTTTCATGGAGATGCCTCGAGAGTTGGCGGGATCGGACTGGCAGTTGCAGACTCGAATTGTCGGCTTTGCATAGATTAACGCGTTGCTCGGACAAAAGGTGACACCGTGGGAACGCTCGAGCCGATGGGCACATTGGCGAATTGAGTCAATCCGATGACGGCCGGAACCGGACCGAGCCGTGGGGCGTCCAAAGCCGCATGAAACGCAGCATCGTGAACAAGAGAATGGCGGCCGTCGTGGCAGCCGGGGTGATCCTCGCGTCGTGTGGATCAGACAGTGACGGATCTGACTCGTTGACGGAAGACACCGTCCTGCTCGACTCGGGAAGAGCGGGTGATGGCGCCGATGGCGAGCTCGAGTTCACCGAGGAACCAGCGACCACCGAATCGATGCAGGACTCCGACGAGTCCGATGCCATGGGGGAGGAGAGCGACGAAACGGACGGAGCGACGAGCGAACTCGACTCCGGCACACCCGCATCGTCGCATGACCAAGAGGCTGACTTCGACAGCAGTGACGAAGCGTCCGAGCCTCAGGAGGAGACCGGAAGCGACACCGGTGGGCTGTTCGAAGACGAGCCGCCCGTCGACGATGCCGAGGCGGACGAACCGGTTGTCGACAACCGATTCGAGGACTACGGATACCGCGACTTCATCGAGACCTCCGACGACCCGCTGTCGACCTTCGCCTTGGATGT
>CALICC010000075.1 GCA_938049325.1 uncultured Ilumatobacter sp.
AGCGATCACCCACCCGACGCTCGAGCGCTCACCTGAGACCGGAGAAATCTGGTGTCGAGATGTTCCTCGACCGCGTCGGCGAGGAGCTCGAAGGTCGGTTCCAGCACTGGCCGCGCCTGCATGCCGAGCAGTTGCTCCACGAAGGCCGGATGTTCGAACAGGCCGTGCACCGTCGTCGCCGTGACTCGGCCCTCGCTGATGAACTGCGCACCGTCGGTCATGTCGCCGTAGCGGATCTCGTAGCCGGAGAATCGTCCACCGAACACGTCAACCGCGGTACTCACGGTCCGCCTCGTCTCGCTCATCACGGTCGCAGTGTCCAACAGACCGAGTCCGCTGTGCGATGAGGGAGCGCCGCCTTCGACACCGAGCGGGTCGTCGATCGACGTGCCGAGCATCATCGCGCCGCCGCACACGCCGACCACCCGAACGCCCTGCTGCACGGCCCGCAGCACTCCGTCGGTGATCCCGGCGGTGGTCATCCAGTCGAGGTCGGCACCGACGTGTTTCGACCCAGGCAGCACGATCAGGTCGCGGTCGGGATCGAGGTGTTCGAACGCGGTCCCAGTCGTCGCCCAGCGGATGTCGGCCACGGTCGACAGCAGATGGAACTCGTCGAGGTTCGAACCGAACGGGAAGCGCGGCATCACCACCACCGGCGCACCCGAAGGGGCCGACGAGTGCTCGGCGGCACCCTCTTCTCGCGGGAGCTGGTGTCGCAGCATCGGCATCACACCCGCACACTCCATCCCCGTGCGCTCGGTCAAGATCTCGGGCCCGGGAGCGAGCAACGACGCGTCGCCACGGAACCGATTGAGGATGTAGCCACCCAGCCGGTCTCGAGTCGCGTCGGGCACCAACGACCAGGTCCCGAACAGGTGAGCGAACGACCCGCCACGGTCGATGTCGGATGCAAGCAGGCCTGCGGCATCGGCGTACTCGATCATTCGGTTGTTCACCTGGTCACGCAAGTTGATCTCGGCCGGGCTGCCTGCACCTTCGATGACGACCACATCGAAGTCTGCACGGAGCGCATCGAACGACTCCGCCATCGGTGTCCACAGTGCGTCATGTCGGTCCTTCCACGGCGTGTTCGTGAGCTCACGATCCACCACACCGCGCACCACGACCTGGCTCTGCGTGTCGGCCTCGGGCTTCAGCAGCACCGGGTTCATGCGGACGTCAGGCTCGACCATCGCAGCTTTGGCCTGCAGCCACTGAGCAACGCCGATCTCACCACCATCGACCACTCGAGCGTTGTTCGACATGTTCTGCGCCTTGAACGGAGCGACTCGGACGCCCTCGCGCGCAAACCACCGACACAGTGCGGTCGCCAACAAGCTCTTGCCGGCATCGGACGTGCACCCGAGCACCATCAGCGGCCTCATGGCGTCGATCTTCCCATCGCCAAGCGGGTCGCCACACACATGGCGAGCGCGTGCGTGCAGAGGAGCACGAGGGTGGCCCGGCCAGCCAGCGCCGTTGCGCGCCCGATGTCGAGCGCATTCGGTGCTGCGCCATCACCGAGTTCGCCCCGGTCTTCGACGACGCCGCGGTAGGTGTTGCTGCCGCCGAGACGCACATCGAGCGCTCCAGCGAACGCCGCCTCGATCACGCCGCCGTTCGGCGACGGATGCTGATGAGCGTCGACGCGAACGGTCCGCAGTACGTGGCCAACCCGAGCCGGTGCGGCCAGTCCGACTGCAGCCGCCGTCAGCCGCGCCGGAATCCAATTCGCTGCATCGTCGAGCTTCGCTGCAGCCCACCCATAGTTCCCGTATCGCTCGTCACGGTGACCGATCATGGCATCCATCGTGTTGATCGCTCGGTGGACGAGCACGCCGTGCAGGCCACCGACCGCTCCCCAGAACAGCGTGGCCGTCACGGCATCGACCGTGTTCTCCGCCACCGATTCGACCGCTGCCCGAGCGACGCCGGATTCGTCGAGCTCGTCGGTCGAACGCCCGACCAGCGTCGCGACACGGCGCCGTGCGAGCTCCACGTCGTCAACTGCCAGTGCGGCACCAACCGCGTGAGCTTCGTCGGCCAGCATCTTGCCAGCCGTCGCGACGCCGACCCCAAGAGCGAGCGAACCGGCTGCGCCGAGCACGGCGCGAACCCCTGACGCGACGAGCACGGCGACCCCGACGCCGATTCCGGCGTGCACGGCGCCGCGCGTCCGAGTGTCGCCGTAAGCGCGTCGCTCGACTGCCTGCATCCCCGTCGCGAACCACACCACCGGATGCGATTGCTCGGGCGGCTCTCCCACCAGACGATCCGCGGCAACGCCGATCGCGAGCGCAGCAAGTCGTCGGGGAAGCGTCACGGCTCCACCGTCTGAGCCACACGCGCGAATGCTGCCGCCACGCGGTCGATCTCCTCCACCCGCGGCACCGCCACGCGCACCACCGAACCCATGCCGAAACTCGAACAATCGCGAACCACGACGCCGCCCATGATCAGCTGCGAGCGAAGTTCGGCGGCGCTGTTCGTCGCCGTGACCAAGATCCAGTTGGCATCGGTTTCGGCCACCACAAAGCCGAGGCGTTCGATCAACCGTGCGAACTCGGTGCGCACAGATCGAGTTCCACTGCTCCAGCCGGCGAGATCGCAGTTGGGAGCGAGGTGTTCCACGACCGCAAGGCTCAAGCCTCCCACCGCCCAGCGGGGCTGCAGCGTTCTGAGCCGGTGCGCCGCCTCGACGTCGGGCGCGATCGCGTAGCCGATCCTGAGCCCCGGACACGCCCACAGCTTGGTCAACGAACCCACTCGCCACGCCGCGGTGTCAGCCAGGGCTGGATGCGACCACGCCCCCGTAGCGAGCGGGAAGAACGCCTCGTCCCACACACCGCGATGCGTCTCCGGATCGTTCGCATCGATCTCAGCCAACCGTCCGAGCGGGTTCGACGGATTCGACCTCCATCTCGGCGCGCCATCGTCGATGTCCGTCAGATGACGGCGATAGAGGGAGAACTCGGGCTCGACCACGCGGCCGGCCGGCATCAACTGAGCGATGAGGGAGATGGCCTCCGCTCCGCCGTTGGTGAGCACGAGCCGATTTCGATCGACCCCGATGGTCCCGGCGAGACACGCCTCGGCACGTGCCGAGTCGGGATAGTCGACGAGCCGGTCGAGGTTGGCCGCGACAACCGCAGCGACGTCGGGCGCCATTGGATTCATGCTCATCGAAAGGTCGATCAGTTGCGACCGCTCGATGCCGATCGCAGCGGCAACGGCACCGGCGTCGCCGCCGTGAGGTCCGCTCGGCATCGGTGCGGTCACGAGTCCGCCACGGGGAATCCGCGGCGCGGCACCACCACCACGGCACCATCGTCGGGGTCCACGTCAACGGTCACGCACACGTGGAACACGTCACCGAGACGTTCCGCCGTGAGCACGTCGCGCGCAGCGCCGGAGGCAACGACCTCGCCCTCGTCCAACATCACGAGCCGATCGGCATAGATGCTCGCCAAGGTCAGGTCGTGCATTGCGGCGATCACCGTCAGTTCGCGATGACACCGCAATTCGGTGACGAGTTCCAACGCCTGTTGCTGATGGCCGATGTCGAGCGCCGAGGTCGGCTCGTCGAGCAACAACACCGAGGGCTCTTGAGCGAGAGCTCGCGCCAGCACCACGCGCTGGCGCTCACCGCCGCTGAGTTCGCCGAGCATGCGGTCTTGAAACGACTCCAGTCGCAGCCGTTCGAGCACGTCGGTCACGGCCCGGCGATCGGCGGAGCGCTCGGTGCCGAAGCGACTCACATACGGCCATCGTCCGAGGAGGACGAAGTCGAACACACTCATGTCGTCGGGCACGATCGGCAACTGCGCGACGTAGGCGACCTTGCTGGCGCGCTCCCTCGCCGACATCGCAGCGAGCGGTGCACCGTCGAGGCGGACCTGCCCACTCGACGCGGTGAGTCCCGCGAGCGCTCGGAGCAACGACGACTTCCCCGCCCCATTGGGACCGATCACGCCGAGCCACTCCCCCGAGGTCACGACATCGCTGAAGTCGACCAGGGCGCGGCGTTTTCCGTACTGGACGGCGAAGTCGTCGAAGTCGAGCCGACTCATTCGGCGAACCGATTCCGTCGAAGGAGGTACACGAAGAACGGCGCACCGAGGAACGCCGTGATGACACCGATCGGTGTCTCGGCGCCGCCCTGCAGCGTCCGGCTCGGGATGTCGGCCAGCACCAGGAACGCCGCGCCGATGATGAACGACAGCGGAATCAGGTGGCGGTAGCTCGCCCCTGCGATGAGCCGAACGATGTGTGGGATCACCAGCCCGACGAACCCGATCAGTCCGCTCACCGCGACCGCTGCTGCTGTTCCGAGGGTGGCGGCCACCACCACGATGAAACGTGTCCGACCGACCGACATGCCGAGCGAACTCGCCTCTTCGTCGCCCACGCGCAGCACATCGAGATGGCGACGCATCGCGAAGAGCACGATCACGCTCACCGCGATGTACGGCGCGCACAGGCGCACGTCCGCCCAGTCAGCAGACGACAGGCGTCCAAGAATCCACGAGAAGACCTCGCGCACGACGTCGAGGTTGCGTTGCAGCAAGAACGTCTGCACCGCCGTGACGAACGCCGTGACTGCCACGCCTGCGAGCACCAGCGTGTTGCCAGTCCGGGCGGAACGACCGAAGGCGCCGCCGACCAGATACGTGACAGACACAGTGGCGAGCGCCGAGGCGAACGCCACCATCGGGACGGGGTCGATCGGCCAGCCCGTCGTCGAGGTTCGGGCGACGGTCAGCACGACGGTGGCACCGAGACCTGCTCCGGCCGCTGACCCGAGCAGATACGGGTCGACCAGCGGATTGCGGAACACGCCCTGATAGCTCGCCCCGCCAATCGACAACATGCCACCGACGAGTAGACCGAGCATCACGCGCGGCATCCGTATCTTCCAGATGATCGCCCAGTCGAAATCGGTGGTTCCCGAGTCGATGGACACCAGCGGCAGCCGATCGATCAGCGCGAGGGGCACCCGCCACGAGGCGGGCCCCGCCGAACCGACTGACGCGCCGAGCAGAACCGCCGCGATCAACAACGCCACAGAAGCGACGTAGATGACCCCGATACGGCTCCGCCCGACGGTGGGCATCAGTTGGCTGCGACTGCAGCCGCGTCGACAGCCACGGCGACCGTCTCGATGAATTCGACGATGCGCGGACCCCAGCGTGACGCGACATCGTCGCTCAACTCGATGACGTTGCCGTTCTGCACGGCCGCGATCGTGTCATACCCGTCGCGAGCACCGAACGTCTCCGCGGTTTCCTCACAGCAGAGCGTGTCGGCCAAGAAAACTAGGTCGGGGTTCGCATCCACGAGGAACTCGGCGTTCAGCTGCGGGTACTGACCCGCGTCTGCTTCGAGTTCGTCGGCGATGTTCGTCAGCCCGAACAGTCCGTAGACCTCACCGATGAACGTGGTCGACGTCGACGAGTACAGGTCGCTCGACAGCTCATGGAAGTACGTGAGCGGCGCCTCGGGCTGCGGTGCTGCCGCTGCGAGCTCAGCGATACGAGTCTGCATCGACGACACGAGTTCGGCGGCTTCGCCGATGTTGCCGGTTGCTGCACCGAGCTGCTCGATCTGGGTGTACGTGTCGTCGAAGCTGGTGGCCGCAGGGCCGTCCCACGACGCGATGCCCAGCTCGGCGAGTTGGTCCCCGAGGCCACTGAAGTCTCCTGCGATCAGCACCAGGTCGGGCTCGTAGGCCGCGATTGCCTCGACGTCGGGCTCGAAGCCGGACAGTTCGTTCGGCAGTTCGAGTGCGGCCTCGGGGTAGTTCGAGAACTGATCAACCGCAACGAGCAAATCGCCTGCGTCGATCGCGAACATGATCTCGGTGTGAGTCGGGCTCAGCGAGACCACTCGTTCCGGCGGGCCGGCTTCGTCCACGACTTCTTCCATGGCCTCGGTCGTGACCGACTCTTCCTCCATGGCCTCTTCTTCCATGGCCTCGGTCGTTGCCGACTCGTCTTCCGCGACTTGCGTCGTCACCGGGTCGTCGTCGGCGTTGCTGTCGCTGCCACATGCAGCCAGTGCGAGTGAGAGTCCGGCCAGGCCGGCAATCAGCGTGCGGGTGTTGCGTCGTTCACGAATACGCATGTGTTCCTCCAAAGGATGTGGAGGACAAGCTGGGTCCATCCGAACGCGCCGCACGAACGTGCAACGCCGACGGGGGCGAACCTTCCCTTGCCTCGAGGGATTGTTGTTTCGCGTCGACGCCAGAGGCGACCGGACTCGACGGGCGGCAGCTGCCGTTCGTCATCACCGTTGCGGGACAGCGTCGGAATCTCACCGAACTTCGCTCTCACGTCGACAATTCGACACGCTAGCTGTTGGTCTCTAGCCTGCCCACTTCATGACTGACGACACTCCCGACACGGAAGCGGCCGAAGCCAACGAATCCGGCGCGGTGATCGACCCCGAAACCGGCGAGCTCGCACCGCGTGAAGATCCGCGTCCCGATGGGCTCCGACGCGCAGATTCGCTGGTGGTCGTCAACACCGGCAACGGCAAGGGCAAGTCGTCGTCCGCATTCGGGATGATGGTGCGCGCGCTGGCACGAGACTGGAACGTCGCCGTCGTGCAGTTCATCAAGTCGGGCAAGTGGAACACCGGCGAAGAGAAGATGGGTATCAAGCTCGGCGTCGACTGGGTGGCTTGCGGCGAGGGCTTCACGTGGGACTCCGACGATTTGAGCAACGACAAGCGCATTGCCGCCGAAGGCTGGGCCAAGGCGAAGGAAATCCTCGCTGCCGGCGACCACCAGCTGGTCATCTTCGACGAGCTGACCTACCTCGCCACGTACGGCTGGCTCGACATCAACGAGATCATCGAGCCGATCCGCGACCGCCCACGCCACGTCAACGTCATCGTCACCGGCCGCGACGCTGCACCCGAGTTGATCGAACTCGCCGACACCGTCACCGAGATGACCGAGATCAAGCACGCCTACAAGTCGGGCGTCAGAGCGCTGCGCGGCATCGACTTTTGAGTCGGTTCGAACCATGGCTTTGACGTTCCTGATCGGCGGGGCGCGCAGCGGCAAGAGTTCGCTTGCCGTCGATATCGGTCACCGCCACGATGCCGCCGGAATCGACGTGACCTACATCGCGACCGCGCCGGTGATCGATGACGACATGGCGGATCGGATCGAACGACACCGCGAAGAACGTCCTGCCGCGTGGTCAACCATCGAAGAGCCCACCGACCTCATCGGCGCCCTCGATGCGGTGTCGTCCGGGCTCGCGATCATTGATTGCCTCACACTCTGGACATCGAACCTCATGTGGGCCGACCATGGCGACAACGCCATCCGTGAGCTGGCGACCAACACCGCGCACGCCGCCGCCTCCCGCACGGAGCCCACGGTCGCGATCAGCAACGAGGTCGGGCTCGGCATCCATCCCGACACCGACCTGGGTCGCCGCTACCGCGACGTGCTGGGGTGGGTCAATCAGATCTGGGCCGAGGCCGCCGACACGTCGCTCCTGCTGGTTGCCGGGCGTGCCGTTTCGCTCGCCGATCCGTGGGGCCACCTCGATGTTCCCGTCGCTCGAACCGACTGATCGATCACGGCAGCTTGGTCAGTCGTTGTCGATGATGACGCCGACCCCAAGTCCGAAGAACGATTGATCGACCACTGCGTCGTTCGACGTCACTCGCACGAGGATCCACTCGCCCCAGAACAACGGGTCCTCTGCCTGGTTGTCTCCCAGAACCTGGATCTCTACGAAGCCCGTGGTCTGACCGGCGGGAATGATCACCTGTCCGCTCGCCGCCACGAAGTCCTCGCCGGGAATCGCGAGTCCTGCTCCGGATGGGGCCAAGGTTTCGAAGTCAACCGCCACGTCGACGTCTGCCGGAGCAGACAAGGTGAGCGGCACGCGGACGATGTCGGTCTGTCCGTTGTTTCGTTCGCTCACACCAGCACCGCCGGGTGTGAGCGTCGGCTGCGAACTGTTCTCGGTGAGCCAGCTGAAGAGATTGACGGCGTATTGCTCGTTACTGAAGCGGCCGATGTTGGTCCCCGCTCCGTTCGCGTTGAAGAACGTGTTGCGGTCGTAGTGGCCGGCGATTCGCCCGGCACCGACGTCAGCCACCCATGCAGCCGCATCATCCTGGTCGGCTTGACGACTCGGACCTTGCCGATCGCCAGGATTCAGGCGCACGTTGCCCTCCGCTTGGGCGAGCACGGTGACGTCGACGGTGGCATTGCCCACGTCAAACGGCGACACGCCTTCGCCGTCGAAGGAGGACACGCCATCGAGTACCGGATGGCCAGGCGTGATGAACTCGTCGGCATCGACGCCATACGTGCCCGTGTCTTGGTACACGGTCACTCCATAGCGGTCGAGGAACTGTTGGTCGGAATTCGGAGCGTCCTGCCAGCTCCCGCCGAAGTTCGCGTCGGAAATGAACAGCGCGGCGCCGCCGTCGCGAACATATGAGTCGACGGCGTCGACCTGCGCTGCGGTGTACACGGCGTTGTTGGAGCCGAACACGATCAGGTCGTATCGATCGAGGTCGAGCTCAACGAAGTCGACCGGGAGCCCGTTGGTCGGACCGCCCTGCTCAGCGCCCTCGGTCACCTGGTCGACGTCGAACCCGACGTCGCGCAGCACGCCAGCGAACGTGGCCCACCCGTGGTTTCCGCCATTGGTCGACGCATTGTTGATGTCTGCGAGTTGCTCCGTGCGAGCAGCGTCGTTGTTTGCCTCGAGGAAGCCTCCGCTGCGGTCCGCTCCCCTCACGAACAACACCGAAGGGGCGTCTGCCGCATTCGCTGCTCCTGCGTTGCTGATGAAGGCCGAGGAGGAAACGCCCGCGATGGCAACAAGCGCGATCATTCCGCGACGAGCGCTGTGGGCGACGCGCCCAGGAGTCACGAGCGGGCCGGTGTTCTGAGGTTGCATGTCGCCATCATGAAGGACTGGCCCGAACATTGCAATAGCGTTACGAACTGGTCACCACGGGGCAAGGGTCTCAACGGCACCGGTTCGAGCCACACGATCGGAACGCGACGACTCGCCACGCCAGCGCGTCCTTCCACACACTTCTTGAGCTGGCTTTTCGAGAGCAAGCCGACACTCATCTACAGGCGTTTCTGGTCCGCCATGGCGCTCCCGAATTGGATGTCACCAAATATGACGAATATGTTGCGAATCACGGTGAGCGGGCGAAGCGAACCGAGAGGAAGCCGGGTACCGATCTCGCGGCCGTCGCTCCAGCGATCGGTGTGAGGAGTTGCGCGATCGGCTCGAGCAGCGGCCAGACTCGACCTCGCATGAGCTTGCTCCGCGACCGACTCACCGACCTTCCGCCGCCTGACACAGCCGCCCGAGATACCGTTGCGCGTCGAGCTGCATCGACGCTGCGACCGGCAGGCGCACTCGCATGGCTCGATGACGTCGCCGTGTGGAAAGCCGGCTGGCAACACTCAGCTCAGCCGTCGGTCGAACGACCCGCCGCCCTCGTGTTCGCAGCCGACCATGGAGTCGCTGCGGCCGGCGTGAGCAGCTACCCGAGCGAGGTGACGGCGTCGATGCTCGAGGCAACCATCGCGGGAAAGGCGACGATCAACGCGTTTGCACGCAGCGCCGGCGCCACGGTCACCGCCGTCGATGTCGGGGTCGGTCGCCCCACCAACGACATGCGCACCGAAGCAGCGCTGTCACCAGAACGCTTCGACGAGATCACGCAGACAGCGTTCGACGCGGTCGAGGCTCTCGACACCGACCTCCTCGTGCTCGGCGAACTGGGCATCGGCAACACCACCGCAGCCGCGGCCATTGCCGCAGCATTCGCCGGTGGCGAGGCAACCGTGTGGGTGGGGCGCGGAACCGGAGTCGACGACGACGGGCTCGAACGAAAGCGGCAGGCCGTTCAGGAGTCGGTCCGGCGAATCGCCGGTGTGGTCGACCCGCTCGAAATCCTACGCGAGGTCGGCGGCGCCGAACTCGTCGGCATGGCGGCGGCCGCCGTGGCGGCTCGTCACCGATCGATCCCGATCGTGCTCGACGGATACATCTGCACCGCGTCGATGCTCCCGCTCCATCGAGCGCAACCCACCGCGCTCGATCACTGCATCGTCGGTCACTGCTCTGCCGAACCCGGGCACCGACTCCTCCTCGACACACTTGCCAAGAAGCCACTGCTCGACCTCGACATGCGCCTCGGCGAAGGGTCCGGAGCGATGGCAGCGATCCCACTCGTGAAGATGGCGTGTGCCGGCGTGACCGAGGTTCCGACGTTCGACGAGTGGTTCGGCCCGGCGAGTGCCGACGACTGAACCATCGCACCGACCGACGTCGGACCCGAGCCGCGGGCTGCCGGCCATCGGGCTGTTCGGTGCGGCACAGTTTCTGACCCGCATCCCGATCAGGTTGCGCTCAGCACCTGACCTACAGGCCAGCGTGCCGTGGTTCCCGATCGTCGGCGCGGCGATCGGCGCCGCGGTCGGCGGTGTCGCCGCTGCGCTCATGGAGATCGTCCCGGCCTCGGTTGCGGCGGCGGTCGCCGTTGTCGTCGGCATCGTGCTGACCGGCGCATTTCACGAAGACGGTCTCGCCGACACCACCGACGCTCTCGGCGGGTGGAGCCCCGAGCAGCGCCGCGAGATCCTCAAAGACTCTCGCCACGGCAGCTACGGCGTCGTCGCGATGGTGTCGACCGTGCTCATCCGCGTCATGTGCATCGCGTCGCTCGGCCCGGCGGTGGCGGTTGCCGGTTCGGTCGCTGCTCACACGCTGGGGCGCGGCGCAGCGGTCGGGGTCATGGGACTCGCCCAACCGGTACCGACCGCCGGACTCGGCGCGGACTACGCGCGCTCGCTGTCGGGGCGCCGAACGCTGCTCGGGGTCACCGCCGCACTACTGCTCGCGACGCTCGCTGTCGGCTGGTGGGTGCTTCCGCTCGGCGCTGCAGCCGCGGTCGGTGCGCTCGTCGTCGCGGTGATTGCTCGACGGGCGTTCGGTGGCGTGAGTGGCGACATCCTCGGTGCCGTCGAACAGGTCGGCGAGTGCCTGGTGCTGATCGTCGTGTCAGGACTGGCGCTTCGTCACCCGCTCTGGTGGGCCTGACCGCGCCGACCACCGCCAGAGTCGCCTGCGTCATCAGTAGCCTCGGACGCTGTGTCTGACGCCACCCCTTCCTCCACGTCGTCGCCAAAGGCTCCGGCGCCGCTCGGCCACGCTCTGCAGCTCGCTCGCGGGTTCGCAATGGGTGCGGCCGACATCGTGCCCGGCGTTTCGGGTGGCACCGTGGCACTTGTCCTCGGGATCTATGACCGACTGATCCGCAACATCCGCACCGGCGCGCGCGGTCTCAAGCAACTACTCACCGCCGACATTGCCGGGTTCAAGCAGACGCTGCGCGACATCGAATGGGTCTGGCTGCTGACCTTGCTCGCGGGCATCCTCATCGCTGTCGCAGCGCTGTCGTCGATCCTCGAGAAGCTCCTTGAAGACGAGCCGGTCGCAATGGCTGGGCTGTTCTTCGGCCTGGTCGTCGGCACGATCTGGATCGCGTGGAACCTTCTCGAACGCATCGACGCGGTCGCCGTCGCGATCATGGTCGGCGTCGGCGTCGTACTGTTCTTCGTGCTCGGCCTGCGTGCCGACACCGAGGTGGCCGAGGGCACCGAAGAAGTCGTCACTCAGCCGTTCTGGATCTTCTTCCTGGCCGGAGCGCTGGCCATCTGCGCCATGATTCTTCCCGGCATCTCCGGATCATTCATCCTCGTGATGATCGGGATGTACACCGAGGTACTCGGCGCGGTGAACGATCGCGACATCGTGTCGGTCGGGGCAACAGCGCTCGGCTGCATCGTCGGCCTCGCGATCTTCTCCACACTGCTCAACTGGCTGCTCGAGCACTACCGCAACTGGGTGGTCGCCGCGATGATCGGGCTGATGCTCGGCTCGATGCGAGTGCTCTGGCCGTGGCCGAAGGGCACGTTCACCACCCGTCTCGAGGCGCCATCGGGCGATGTGGTGCTTCCAATCGTGCTCGCGCTGGTCGGAGCCGGTGTCGTTGTCGCGGTCGAACGCCTGAGCAACCGCGTCGGTGAAATGCCAGAATCTCTGGGGTGACAACCACCGACCTCGCCGACATCGGTTGGAACGCTGAGGTTCCGCCGAACGGATTCGTCAATCGCCCCGCGCAAACAGCGGCGAGCAACGACAACCCGGCCGGCCTCGCCACACCCGACCTCTACGCCGAGGTCGAGACCACCCCGGAACACCGCAACCTCGCGGCCGGCGACCCGTCATGCACCGGGTGGGAGCGCCGCCGCGATCACCCGGGCGTCGTCGAGCTGCGCAAGCGACTGGAAGCCAACAACGGGATCCCCGACCTGGAAACCTGCACGCCCGACCAGATCGCACGCGCGACCGAGCTCTTCCATCGAGACGGATTCGTCGTCGTCACCGATGCACTCGACCCGGTCCACCTCGCGGACCTTCGAGCTGCGACCGAACGCGTCATCCGCCAGATCCTCGACGCGGACCCTGACGCCTCCGCAGGCGGCGGCGCGGGCGGCTTGCCGCATCGGTACTCGTTCGGCGCATCGTCGGCGTCACGCCACCGGCTGCACGAGCCGGAGTGGGTGAACGTGATCGACCTGCCGACGACGACCCCGATCCTCGCATCGATCTTCGGCTCCGACGAGTACGTCGTCGGCGGAGGTGGCGGTGACCTCGCGCTGCCCGGCGCCATCGAGTACCAGGGCCTCCACAGCGACAACGTGTGGGTCGAGCCGCACGACCCTGTCGGCGGGCTCTCGATTCGCCAGATGCCGGTTCCGGTGGTCACCATCAACTTTCCGATGGTCGACCTGAACTGGGAGAACGGCCCCATCCGGCAGATCCCCGGCTCCCAGCGGTCGCTCGATCCGATTCCGACGCTGCTCGACGAGCCCGACTGGATGAAGTGGTCGACGCTGTGTCCCGTCCCGGCAGGCGCCGCCGTGATTCGTGACAACCGTTGCTGGCA
>CALICC010000076.1 GCA_938049325.1 uncultured Ilumatobacter sp.
CCTCATCACCGGAACACGCGGTGAGTCGCCGTACATCTCGTTCACCGCGTATCGCGCCGGCATCGCCGACCGAGTGGTCGCCGACCTGCACGACGGAGAGATCGACGTCGCTTCCGACGGCACCTTCGCGCTGCATGTCGGGGGATCTCAACGCGAGACCAACTGGCTCGACCTCGGCACCGACGCTGCGTTCGTCATCATCCGCGAGTACACCCACGATCGAATGCACGGCGTGCAGGCGACCTTCGCCGTCGAGCAGCTCGCGCCCGAGCTGACGCATCGACCTGAGCTCGATGTCGATCGCGTCGTTGGCGTGCTCGGCCTGCTGGGGATCGGGCTGAGCTTCGTGAACCGATCGACCGTCAACCTGTCCGAAGAACTCAGGAAACGCCCGAACGTGATGAACGAGGCGGCGGCTGAACTCGTTTCCGAAATGGCGGGGACGCCGCACAATCACTACCAACTCTGTTACGTCCAACTGGAGGCGAATCAAGCCCTCGAGCTCCAACTCGATCCTCCGTCGTGCCGGTACTGGAGCGTCCACTTGAACAATTGGTGGCTGGAGTCGCCCGAGTTCCGCGACGGTCAGTCGGTGTGTATCAACGACGCGCAGGCAGTTCGCGAGTCGGACGGCGCGGTGCGGATGCTGGTCGGGCCCGACGACCCGGGCAGCGGGAACTGGCTCGACACCAAGGGAAGGACCGAGGCGATCCTGCTCGCCCGCTATCTGCTTCCCGATAGCGAACTGCCGCCGATCATCACGAACGTCGTGAACATCTAGCGAGAGGAGCGCATCGATGCATCAACCCCGCCTTCTGGAAACCGACTGTGAGTGGACGTCGACCAGCGTGGCCGACGAGTCGATCTGGACCGAAACGCTCACCGGTGACGAACTCGACGAACTCGATCGAGCGTTGCGTCACGCCCTCGACGTGTCCGACGATCCGCTCGACATCGGGCGCGAGGACTTTCCGCTCGATGTGATGGCGAGCCGACTCGGTGACATCGAGCTGGAGCTGATCAACGGTCGAGGTTTCGCTCGGATCCGAGGTATCGATCGCGATCGCTACACGCAGGCCGAGATGGAGATGTTGTACTGGGGCATCGGTATGCACCTCGGGAAGCCGTGGGCGCAGAACAAGCACGGCCACGTGCTCGGCGATGTGACCGACCAGGGCAAGGCGTACGACGACCCCGAGGCGCGAGGCAATGAACTCGGCGGAGTCGCGCTTCCGTTTCACTGTGACGGTTCCGACCTCGTCGGGCTGATGTGTTTGAACGGTGGCGCGAGCGGTGGGCTGTCGAAGGTGGCCAACAGCGTTGGCATTCACAACCAACTGGTGCGCGAGGATCCGGACCTGGCGACGGCGCTCTACGAGCCGCAGCCGTACCACTATCGAGGCGAGCAGGCCCCGGGACAAAAGGGCTGGTACGAGGTCCCGGTCTTCAGCGAGGCCGACGACCGGCTCTTCGTGCGTTGTATCCCGCCCTACATCATGGCGTCGCAAGCCATCGCCGATGCACCGCGGTTGACTCCCGAAGCCACCCGAGGTCTCGAGCGGCTCGTCGAACTGGCGAATGATCCGGTCAACCACATGACCATGGAGCTGCGGCCTGGCGACATGCAGTTCATCAACAACTTCCATGTGATGCACGGGCGCACTGCCTACTCCGACGATCGCAGCGCAGGTGCGATTCGGCATCTCAAACGGCTGTGGCTCGAGACGCGTGTGCTCGACCGTCGACCCGAAGCGTTCCGCAATGCCGCAACGAACCACTGGTCGCGCAAGCGCACCGCGAGTCGACTCAGCCCCGACGCGGTCGAGGCGAGCTGAACATGCGCTTTCTCTATCTCGACATCGACACGCTGCGCGCTGACCACCTCGGCTGCTACGGCTACCACCGCAACACCTCGCCGAACATCGACGCGATCGCGGCCGAAGGTGTTCGATTCGAGAACGTCTACGCCTCCGACGTGCCGTGCCTGCCGTCGCGGACAGCGCTGTCGACCGGCATGTTCGGCATTCGGAACGGCGTGGTGAATCACGGCGGACTCGCTTCGGACCTGCGCGCCGAAGGGTCGAATCGTGAGTTCATCGGAGCGATCGCGTCGCGCTCGTGGGCGTCACGCTTCTACTACTCCGGTTGGCACACGACATCGATCTCGAGCTTCCCGTTCCGGCACTCGGCGAGCTGGTGGAACCACGGGGTGATGGAGTCGATGAACCTGATGCGCGGCATGGGTGGCGAGCGCGCCGATCAGGTGCTGCCCGGCGCGCTCGATTGGCTGGACCGGCGGGGGAGTGCCGACAACTGGTTCTTGCACGTTCACCTCTGGGACCCTCACACTCCGTACAACGCGCCCGCCGAGTACGGCAATCCGTTCGCCGACGACGAGCCGCCGGCGTGGCACACCGAAGAGGTTCGCCAACGCAACTGGGAGTTGCCGGGGCCGCACTCGGCGCAAGAGCCGTGGGGGTACACACCTGACGAGTGGGGCAAGCCGCCACCGCGTCAGCCGTGGAACGCCGACTCGATGGAGTCGGTCAAGGGGATCTTCGACGGCTACGACGTCGGCATTCGCTATGCCGACGACGCGGTGGGTGCCATCGTCGACAAGCTCGACGCGCTCGGCGTGTTGGATGACACGGCCATTCTCATCTCGTCGGATCACGGCGAGGCGTTCGGTGAACTCGGCGTGTATGCCGATCATCAGGCGGCCGACGAGGCGACGTGCCACATCCCGTCGATCCTGCGCTGGCCCGGCATCGAGCCGGTGGTGCACAGTGGTCTGCAGTATCACCTCGACGTCGCCTCGACCGTGGTCGACCTTGCCGAGGTGCGTCCGCCGAGGGAGTGGTGGAGTGGAGAGAGCATTGCTCCGGTGCTCCGCTTCGGCGCGGCGGCGTCGTCGGCAGATAGCCGCGAATTTCTCGTGCTGTCGCAGGGTGCGTGGAGCTGCCAACGCGGCGTGCGTTGGGGCGACCATCTGTACTTGCGGACCATGCATGACGGATTCCACGGTCATTGGAACGACGACATGTTGTTCGACATCGTCAACGATCCGCACGAAACGACCGACCTCGCCACGAACCGTTCCGACCTCGTGGGCGCGGCCTCCTCGATGCTCGACAACTGGATCGAGGAGCAGCTCGCGCTCGGCGATCAATCTGATCCGATGGAGATCGTGTTGAGCGAAGGTGGGCCGTATCACACACGTGGTCACGGTGCGGCGTACGCCGAGCGGCTCCGAACCACGGGCCGCGAGCACTGGGCCGACGTGTTGCTCGACCGTCATGGTCCAACGGCGTAGCTTGCGAGCGTTCGACTCAACTGCCAGGAGCGATGACGATGGATGAACGCACGACCCGTTACCGAGACGACGACGTCGTCTACGCCGGCGTCGTCGGGGAGAACCTGACGATCACCAGTGCGAATCCGGTCAACTATCACCAGGCGATCACCGATCCGAGCGGGTGCGAACCGATCGACATCGACGCGAAGCTGTTCGTGCCATCGAGCGATGCCCCGCTGCCGACGGTGATGGTTGTTCCGGGCAGCCTGGGCGTCGGCCCCAACCACGAGGCGCACGCCGAAACGCTCGTCGAGGCCGGGTTCGCCGTGTGCGTGGTCGATCCCTTTGGCCCGCGGGCGGTCACGTCGACCGTTGCGAAGCAAACCGCCTACAGCTTCGCGGCGTCGGCGTTCGACGTGCTGGCGACACTGCGGGCGTTGCGCGATCGCCCCGAGATCGACGCGACGCGGATCGCTGCGCAAGGACATAGTCGTGGGGGCTCAGCGGTGACCATCGCTGCCAGTCGGCGATTTGCCGATCCGATCGTGGGCACCGGCGTCGGGTTGGCTGCGGCCTATGCCGTGTACCCGTGGTGCGGCCATCAGTTCCTCGATCCGTCGATCGGCTCCACTCGCTACCGCAGCATCATCGGCGAGCGCGACGAGTGGTGTTCGGTACAAGAGGTGCAGGCTCAAACCACAGCGATCCGCTTGTCGGGTGGTGACGCATCGATGCGTCTGGTCGCCGATGCTCATCACAGCTTCGACCGCGCCGGCGAGGTGCACACGCTCGATGATGCAGCGGTTGCACCCCCTGCACCGACGATCATGCTCGCCGACGACGGTGCGATGATCGACCCGCGGCGCGGCGAGCCCGATCCGTCATTGACCGACTACGACATGTTCGTTGCGGCGTTCGCCGGCGGCCATGCCCGACAGGGCGCCGCGATCGGCAGCATCGGCGATCAGCCGCAGGTGTTCCTCGACGACATGCTCGAGTTTCACCAGCAGCTCACAGCCTGAGCACACGCTGGCACGCGCGTTGCCGTTTTCGACCCCGAATTACCCTTCTCTGGGCGTTTGAGTACCTGGAGAGTCGTTGCACGCCCAGAGAAGGGTTGGGGACCGACGACTCGCGAGGTCAACCGTGGCGCTTGACGAGGACGTGCTCGTCGTAGCTGATGCCGTGCTCGACGGT
>CALICC010000077.1 GCA_938049325.1 uncultured Ilumatobacter sp.
GGAGGCAGCCGATGAGGCGGCTGCCAACGCGGAGATCGCCGACGGCGCGACCGATCAGCTCGACGACGTCGACACCGAGCGTGCGGCGGGCGACGCCGTGATCGACCTCGACGCACAACAGGCCGACGTTCCCGACGAGCCAACCAACGACCTGTCCGGCGAGAGCGTTGCCGGCGATGACGATCCCGGCGATGACGATGCCGGCGATGACGTTGCAGGTGGTGCCGTTGCTGGTGGTGGCGTTGCAGGTGGTGACGTTGCCGCTGATGACGGCGATGCGCCGAGCGACGACGCCGAGTCGCCTGGCGAGGTCGAGCCGGTCGATTCCGCATCGTTCGACGATGCCGAGTCGTCGGACGCAGATACCGCTGACGACGTCGCCGAACCCGCTGTTGCCGAGCCCGCTGTCGCCGAACCGAAGCCGGCCGGCGAGGCCGCAGCCGGTGCAGTGTCCGACGACGGGCCGCAACGGACCGAACAGATGCCGATTGCCGAGGTGCGCGCCGCCGAGGTTGCTGGCGAACCCACGTTGGGGATCGCAACCGTGGTGGCCGAGTCCGGTGCGGTCGACGTGTACGACGAAGAAGCCAAGTCCACGGGACGGCGCAAAGGGCCGATCGTTCTCTTGGCGCTGCTGTTGCTGGCGGGTCTCGGCGCGCTCGGCTACGCCGGCTCACTGCTCTTGCAGACGAAGTCGTTCGAGGTGCCGGTACTTGCTGGCGTTCCCAATGATCAGGCGCTCAATCAGATCGCCGGGAACGACTGGGAGATCACGACCCTGCGCGAGCGCAGCGACTCATTCCCGGTCCCCGACACCGTGATCCGCACCGACCCTGGCCCAGGTGTCGATATCGAGGAGGGGGAACCCTTCACGTTGGTGCTGAGCGAAGGCCCAGAGTTCCGGCAGCTGCCCGAGCTCAGCGATCTGTCGTTCGACGCAGCGGTGGCACAACTGATGGACTTGGGGCTCGAAGGTGTGGCGGCTGTCGAACCACAGTTCTCCGAGACGGTTGTCACGGGGTCGGTCCTCGCGTGGCGCGTCCTCGGTGATGCTGATGGAACGATGGTTGCTGGATCCGACATCCTTCCCGGACGCACGGTGGAAATGACACTGTCGAGTGGCCCCGAGCCACGCACCGTTCCCGAGCTGGGCGGTCAGACGCTCGAGCAGGCAACGGCGGCACTCACCGAACTCCGGCTCGTGCTCGCACAGGGTGACGACGTGTTCAGCGACGACGTGCCGGTCGGGCAGATCGTTTCGCAAAGTCCGCTGGCCGACGAGCAGTTGGAGCGTGACGGCACGGTCACGGTGCAGGTGTCGCAAGGCCCAGACGTCGTCGTGTTCCCGTCGCTCGAGGGTCTCTCGTACGCCGAAGCGCAGACGCTGTTGTTGGAACTCGGTTTGCAGATCGGCACGTTGCTCGGCACGACCGACGGAACGTTCGTCGACGCCCGCATCGACGATGAGCAAGTCGACCCGGGCGTCGAGTTGCGCCGCGGTGTCGTGATCGACCTGATCTTCCTCTGAGCGTGGATCGAGACGTCAACAACGGCGCCAGGTTTGAACAGAACCGGCCTCCCCTCACTACGGTGCATCCATGACGTCGCTGGATGGACGAGTTGCGATCATCACGGGTGCAGGACGCGGTATCGGCCGCGAGCACGCCTTGCTCTTCGCTGCCGAAGGTGCGCGCGTGGTTGTCAACGACCACGGGGGCGCCAACGACGGGAGTTCGTCGAGCGAGTCACCGGCGGAAGAGGTCGCTGCAGAGATTCGTGCAGCTGGAGGCGAGGCGATCGCGAACAGCGACGACGTGGCCGATTGGGCCGGCGCGTCACAGCTCATCCGCAGCGCGATCGATGCGTACGGTGACCTCGACGTTCTGGTCAACAACGCCGGGATCCTGCGTGACCGCACCATCGTCAACATGACCGAAGCCGAGTGGGACGACGTCATCGCGGTGCACCTGAAAGGCCACTTCGCCCCCACACGACACGCCGCTGAGTACTGGCGCGGCGAACACAAGGCCGGCCGGGCCCGCCGCCGCAACCTCGTGCACACGTCGAGCACCTCCGGTCTGTTCTCCAATCCGGGGCAGGGCAATTACGGCGCAGCGAAGTCGGGTATCGCGACGTTCAGCCAGATCGCAGCCAAAGAACTCGCACGCTACGACGTCATCAGCAACTGCATCGCCCCCGGCGCACGCACTCGGCTCACGCTCGCCACGCCCGGCCTCGAAGAGATCATGGCGCCGAAACAGGGGTTCGACGAGTGGGACCCGGCCAACATCTCTCCAGTCGTGGCGTATCTGAGCAGCGCCGACTGTGCGTTCACCGGCGAGACGTTCTTCGTCCAGGGCGGCGCCGTCAAGCGCGTCACCGGCTGGGAGTTCGCTGAAGCCGTGGAGCAAGAGGCCAAGTGGTCGGTGGCCGACTTGGCCGCAGCGCTCCAGCCACTCGCCGAGTGACGCCGAGCCGACGGGCGGCTACTCGGTGATGTCTTTGATCTCCTGAGCGATCTTCTCGGTGAAGTCGTTCGCAGGCAGTGAGGTCTGCATCGCCATCAGCTTCATCATGTCGCCTTGTACCTTGACCTTGCCGTTCATGAACGACTGCATGGCCACGGTGGGATCCTGATCGACGAAGAGTGCCTTCGCGGTTTCGTAGTCCGTGGTCACCGTCACGTCGGGGTCCTCGAGTTCGCCGAGTTCCATGGCGACTCGGCCCGACGTCGTGTCGAGGTAGCTCGTGACGACCTCGTCGTCGAAGGGCACGTCGGTGATGACCTGGTTGATCCTCAGATCGGCCTCGACGTCGGGGACGTCGTCGGCGTACTTCTCTCGGATGGCGCGTGCAGCGGTCATCCACTCTTCAGACAGGAACGGGTAGGCCATAGTGGGCCCGACTGTACCCGTCTGAGCGGGAGGCTCGGGTACCGTGACGTACGTGCGGATGTCGAGGTGGAGCTCCGGGTTTCTTGCGTCGATGCTCGTCATGTCGTCGTGCGGGTTGGCTGAGTCGTCGGCGATGGTCGAGGTCGAACAATCGGTGAAAATCGACGGCCCCAGCGCGTCGACGCCATCGTCCACTCCGGCCGAGGACGGTTCCGCTGGAGACCGTCAGGACACGGTGACCACGGTCGCTCCGCAGCCGACAGTCGCCCCCGACGAGCCGCTGAGCGACGACGAGGTCGCGGAGATCCTCGAAGACCTCGAAGCCAACGGTTTCTGCGATCCGCGTGACGTCGAAGACGAAGGCCTGGTCACCGCGATGCACTTCGTCGTGCAAGGCCAAATTCAGAGCCCGTGCTACGTCGACACCCCTGAGGAGGGGAGCGACCCGCGACTCGACGAGGCGTGGGCATTGTTGACGAGCATCACGCCGATCGAGCTGGTCGACGACATCAGCCTCCTCGCCGGCTACGAGCGCTGCGACGCGTGCGAGACGCTGGCATTCGTCACGCAACTCGATGAGGCGGCCACGTTCTTCATCGTTGCTGTCGACGTGCTCGCTGCGGTCGAAGACCCTGACGAGCTTCGCCTCACCATGATGCACGAGCTCACTCACGTATTCGCCCAGCGCCCGGTCGAGCAGTTGATCGTCGTCGACAACCCGACGGGGTGCGACACCTTCTTCAACGGTGTCGGATGCTTCACCGAGGACTCGTACCTGTGGGCGTGGATTCAGGAGTTCTGGCCACCGGAGATTCGTGACACGCTGCCGTCTGACGGGTCGGTCGGGAGCGACGACGAGGCCGACGAACGATGCTCGACGGATCGTGGGTACACCGGTTCGTACGCAGCGGTGCATCCGGAAGAAGACTTTGCCGAGACGTTCTCGGCGTACGTGTTCGATGTCGATGTCGACCCTGCGCTCGAGGCGAAGATGGCGTTCTTCGATCGCTACCCGGAGTTCGTTGAGATCCGTGAAGCGGCGCGCGCTCTCGGCTATGACGACACGGAGGCGAACTTCGAGGGCTGTGGCTGAGCCGCCCTCGCTGGTCGGTGCGGTCAGATCGCTTGCGTGCTGGTCGTGACCGATTCGAGCACGTCGTGATCGATCTCGAAACCCAGGCCGGGGGTTGTCGGAACGCTGACGTGACCGTCGACCACCGTGATCGGATCCGTCACGATGTCGCGGGCGTAGAAGCGTGTCGAGGCGCTGATGTCGCCGGGAAGCGTGAAACCGGGCAGGGCTGCGAGCCCTGCGTTGGCGGCGCGACCGATACCTGTTTCGATCATCCCGCCGCACCAGACGGGAATGTTGCGCGCCACGCACAGGTCGTGGATCCGAATTGCCTCCAGGTAGCCGCCGACCCGTCCCGGCTTGATGTTCGCGATCTCACATGCCCCGAGGTCGATGGCATCGGCGGTCCCCGCCGCTGAGACGAGCGACTCGTCGAGGCAGATCGGGGTTGCGACCTCGTCGGCCAATCGGGCGTGGCCGATGATGTCGGTCTCAGCCAGCGGTTGCTCGATGAGGAGCATGTCGAACTCGTCGAGCCGGGCCAGGTGCGCGCCGTCGGTTCGCTGATACGCGGTGTTTGCGTCGACCTGGAGCGGCATGTCGGGCCCGATCAAGTCACGCACGGCACCCACGTGGTCGATGTCGGAGCCCGGTTCGATCTTGAGTTTGATACGCACGTAGCCGTCGTCGACGTAGCTCTGCACAGTGGTGAGGAGGTCGTCGATACTCGCGTGGATGCCCACGCTCACACCGCTGGGGATCGACGTCTTGGTGGCGTTGATGTGCTCGGCGAAGGAACGGCCAGCGGCGTGCAACTGAGCGTCGAGCACCGCCATCTCGACGGCGGCCTTGGCCATTGGGTGACCGTGGAAGTGCCCGAGCATCGTTGCGATCTCGGTGGCGTCGATCGGGCGTGACGCTGCCATCACGGTGGGCAGCAGATGCGAGACGAGAACGTGTTGTGCGCCGTCGACGTACTCGGCGGAGTACGTGGGTTCGCCGAGCGCGACGCACTCGCCCCATCCCTCGATCAACGTCCCGTCGACGTCGACCGTGGCCCGAACCAGAAGAATGTCGCGTTCGGTTTCGACGCCGAAGCTTGTGCGAAACGGTGACACGAGCGGCATCGCGATGCGCCGGAGCTCGATACCTCGCACCGTGGCCGGGGTGAGCGGTTGCGTCACGATGCGGGCTCGACGACGTACTCGCCATCGGGTGTGAATCCGATGATCTTGGCGCCGAGGTCGAGCGGACCTTGAAGAGCCTCGCGTGTCTCGAGCCGCCATCGCCCGACCGCGGCCGGGTCGGTGCGGCGCAGGGCGACCACGTCGTCGGGGGTCGGGATGAGTACGCAACCGTCGC
Organism: uncultured Ilumatobacter sp.; assembly: GCA_938049325.1. GTDB lineage: Bacteria > Actinomycetota > Acidimicrobiia > Acidimicrobiales > Ilumatobacteraceae > Ilumatobacter_A. The sequence continues at coordinate 5,329 of CALICC010000077.1, forward strand.
CAGCAGTGCTTCCGTCACGCGGGGGAGCATCGACGTCGACCGATACAGGCCACGCCACGAGCAGACGGTCGGATTCATCGCCCGCGTTGATCGCGTCGGTCATCGTCCCGTAGAACGCTGGGAGATAGCCGTGGACTTCGGCACCGAGCACGGCGATGTTGAACCATGCGTTGCGACGGACGAGTGGATCAAAGGTCCACATGATCCAGTCGATGTCGTGTCGAGCAGCCCACTTCAACTGGTGCAGCTTCATCGCCCGTCCGAGGCCGGACCGTCGCGCCCCAGGAAGCAAGCCAGTGATGTGGCTGTGCAGCGCAGGTCGATCCTGGTGTCGGGCGAGAATCGCGAGCGACGCGCCGAGCATGCGCTCTTCGCCGTCACGGCGCTCGAACGCAGCGCTGACGTACCCACCCGAATGGGTAATCGCCATCAGGATCTCGATCGACACCAGTTGTGTGACCGATCCCCACACTTGCCGGAACACGTCACTCAGCGCCACCATCTCATCAGCGGTGTGCAGCGTGCGAATCTCGATGCCATCCAAGGATCCAGGAGCTGTTGGCACGAGATCGTCAGCACCGTTTGCGTCAATGTTGCTCATCGAGCTGCTCCGTTTGCGTAGGTCCCACGGGCCACACGGTAGGCCGTGCGGACCGCAAGAGCCTCGCGAATCTCGGGCGCGACTTCGTCGCTGAATTCTGAGCGGTAGGTGTCGTCGGTGGTGAGCACGACGGTGAAGTACATCCCGCTGAACGCGCCGAGGAAGCACGACACGCGGATCAGGGGCTCGGTGAGCACGAGTTGTCGCCCACCAAAGCTCGCTTCGACGAGGACGTGGACATCGTCGAGTCGGGTCCAGTTGAGTGCGGTTGCTTCGGTGACGCCGAAGAAGCCGAAGCCGACGAAGAAGATGGTGAGGGCCGCGGTGACGAGTGTGACCTGGAGCGCCTGGCCGAAGAGCACGACGAGCCCGATGTTGAGCCGTTGCCGCAACCGCAACGAGTCGGAGTGATACGTGGGCGCCGTTTTCGACGTGTCGAGCTCGAGTCGAGCGGCCGGCGTGCCGTCGAGGTAACCGGCGACGTCGGTCCATCCGTCGAACGTATTCATGGTCCGGATCGTCCCCGGTATTCGGCTCAGTGCGAACGTTGCTCCGAGGAGGAAGAACGTGACGAGGACGATCGCGTAGGGAACGCCGTACAGGGTTCCCGCGACTTCCCACACCTCGGCGTTGATGAACAAGAAGGTGTTGAAGAGCAGCAGGAGAGGCAGTGCTCGAGCGACGAGCGAACCAAGGCTTGCGATCTGCTGGCTGCCGCGGCGGCTGGCCCACCGAAGCAGCGGACCGATGCCGTATGCGGACCACACGTAGATGAGGACGAGGATGACGGCGCCAGTGATGAAGGTCTCGATCGCGTCGCCCACTTGACCGAAGGCCAAGACCGGGAGCGCTGGGCCGATGAGGAACAGGGCCAATTCGGGTGCGTCGATGTCGACCGGCCGGGCGAACGGCGCCACGCCGCGCAAACGATTGCTGATCGTCCACACCGCGATGAGGATCGCCACGACGCCAGCCGCGGCGAGCAGGTTCTGCCCGAGTGACCAGTTCTTGAGGTCGAGCGCGTTGAAGCCGAGCAGCAAGTACGCGATCACGAGGAGCGGGAGTGCCCGTGTCCAGGCGTCGAGCACGGAGCCGTCGGTCGAGCCTTCGACGAAATGAGGAACCCCGCGTCCGACGAACCAGAGTTCGACGTCGCGCAGGACGTCCTCGTCGGGCTCGTCGATGCTCGGCACGTCACGAATCTACGCCTCCCGCGGTGTGGTCAGAGGGAGCGTGGTCCGTGTCTGTCGGGGCGGGAGCGTCGGGGAGTCGACAGCGTGAGATTCGTGCACCTCCCGCGACCGTGTCGGATTTCTGTCTGAACGGTTCGTTCAACTTGTGGGAGACGCCAGATCGGGCCGATAGGCATGACGGTCATGGCACGAATCCTGGTCTCTGAAACGATTGCCGACGGAGGCCTTGACCGGCTCCGCGCGGCTGGGCATGACGTCGACGTGCAAACCGGCCTGTCCGCCGACGAGCTCGTTGCGACGATTCCGGGAGCGGCAGCGCTGATCATCCGCTCAGCAACCCAGGTCACCGACGAGGTGCTCGCCGCTGCCGACGAGCTGATGGTCGTCGGCCGAGCAGGAATCGGACTCGACAACGTCGATGTCGCCGCCGCCACGGCCGCTGGCGTCATGGTGGTGAATGCGCCGCAATCGAACATCGTGTCCGCTGCCGAACACACCATGGCGTTGTTGCTTGCGTCGGCGCGCAATGTCGCGCAGGCGCATGCCGCGCTCGTCGATGGCCGATGGGAGCGTAGCAAGTGGGAAGGCGTCGAACTCGTCGACAAGACGCTCGGCGTCGTCGGTCTCGGCCGCATCGGCAAACTCGTTGCCGACCGGGCTAAGGGATTTGGCATGCGGCTCGTCGCCTACGACCCGTTCGTCTCCGACGACAAGGCCCGCCAGATGGGCGTCGAACTCCTCGACCTCGACCAGGTGGTTGCGGAGTCGGACTTCTTGACCGTGCACCTGCCGAAGACCCCTGAGACGCTCGGGTTGATCAACCGCGACCTTCTGCTCAAGGCCAAGCCGTCGTTGCGGATCATCAACGTGGCGCGTGGCGGCATCGTTCACGAGGCCGACTTGGCCGAGTGCTTGAACGACGGTGTCATCGCCGGAGCAGCGCTCGACGTGTTCTCGACGGAGCCGATGACGGAGTCGCCGTTGTTCTCGATCCCGTCCGTGGTCGTCACGCCGCATCTCGGAGCGAGCACGCGCGAAGCGCAAGACAAAGCGGGTGACACGATCGCGTCGATGGTCGAACTGGCGCTTGCCGGTGACTTCGTTCCGTTCGCGGTGAATGTCAATGCCGCCGAGGCGAACGAAACGATCCGACCCTTCCTTCCGCTGGCCGAGCGCCTCGGCAGCCTGTTCGAGTCGTTGGTGGGCGCCTCGCCCGACGTGCTCGAAGTGTGCGTCGAAGGTGACATCGCCGGCTACGACACGCGCATCATCGAGCTGGCAGTGCTGAAGGGCTTCTTCGGGTCGATTTCGAGTGACCCGGTCACCTACGTCAACGCGCCGCAACTCGCGAAGGACCACGGCCTCGAAGTGCGCGACGTCAACTGCGCAACCGCGGCCGACTACGTCAACTTGCTCACGATTCGTGGTGGTGGTCACTCGATCAGCGGCACGCTGTCAGGACCACGCGCGGAGCAACGCGTCGTCAACATCAATGGCGTGCCGTTCGACGTTCCACCGGTCGACAACATGGTCGTCATCACCAACGACGACCGCCCTGGCGTGATCGGAACGGTCGGCACCCTGCTCGGCGGCGCTCAGGTCAACATTGCCGACATGGACGTGAGCCGCACCACCGACGACAAAGCGGTGATGCTGATCGCTCCGACGAAACCCGTGCCCGCCGACGTGCTCGACGAGCTGCGTCGCGCGCCAGGCATCCTTTCCGTCGACACGCTTTCCGCCTGAACGTCACGACTGGGGCCTGGCCCCGTTCGTCGCGTCAGCAGGTGAGGTCGGCAGCGGTGCGAAGCGCTTCGGCGCGGGCAGCTTCGGCGAAGTCGTCACCATTGCTTGCATAGAGCACCGCACGTGACGAGTTGACGATCAAGCCGCGACCTTCGTGGCTGGCACCATGTTCGGCCACCGTGACGGCACTGCCCCCTTGTGCGCCGACACCGGGAACGAGGATCGGCAGGTCGCCGACGATCTTGCGGACGTCGGCGAGTTCGGTCGGGTACGTCGCTCCGACCACGAGGCCGCAGTCGCCGAGTTGTGACCAGTGCTCGGCAACGCGCCGGGCGACGTGGGTGTACACCGGCGTGCCGTCGGCGACGAGTGACTGGAAGTCGTCGCCGCCCGGGTTGCTCGTACGGCACAGCAGGATCACGCCGCCGTCGCCAGGGTGGTCGAAGAACGGTTCGATCGAGTCGGTACCCATGTACGGGTTGACGGTGACGGCGTGCGCGGCGTAGCGATCGAACGCTTCTCGTGCGTAGTGGCTGGCCGTTGATCCGATGTCGCCGCGTTTCGCATCGAGGATCAGCGTGGTGTTCGGATACTGCTCGCGGATGTACGTGCAGATGTTCTCGAGGGCGTCTTCGTCGCCCTGGCTTGCGAAGTAGGCGATCTGCGGCTTGAACGCGCATGCGATGTCGGCGGTTGCGTCGATGATCGCCCGGCAGAATCGCTCGGTTGCATCGGGTGCGCCAGCGACCGCGTCGGGGTACCTCGATGGGTCGGGGTCGAGCCCGACGCAGAGCATGGAGCCCGCGGCATCCCATGACGTTTTCAGCTGCTCATGAAATCCCACGAGGCGACAAGATAGCCCGCTCCGCGGGCCACCGATTCCAGGGGGTTGCTGCGTCGTGGCTATTCGACGGTGATCGCAGCGGTCGGACACATGTCGGCCGCCTCGTTCACCTTCGTGGCGAGATCGTCGCCGGGTTCCTCTTGCAGGATGTAGAGGTAGCCGTCGCTGCGCACCTCGAACACCTCGGGGCACACTTGCATGCAAGCGCCGGTGGATGCGCAGAGATCGAAATCGACGGTGACCTTCATGATGTGCTCGCTTTCAGAGGTGCTTCAGTTCTTGGACTGACGGTAGCCGTCGGCGATGGCTGTGTCGGGAGTCGGGTAACAACGTTCGGCCTTCGTCCGGGTGTAGAAGCGTCCGTCCGGTACGTGGAAGATGCCGGACTTGTTGTTCGCCTTGATCGGATGACTCAACGGACATGACCCGTCGTCGGCTGGCTCGACCCAGTCGGCGTCGGCCATTGCGGATGCAGTGTGATCAGCAGCATCGACGCCACTGTCGACATCAGCGACTCCGGCGGTTGCGTCCGCATTCGATGGTTGGGACGACGGCGTCGTGGCCTGGTCGGGCGTGAGGGGAGGCCACTCAGCTGGCTTGGGCGACGCCGCAGCGTTGCGGTCTCGCCACCACGTGAAGGCCACGCCTGCCGCGGCGGCGAAGAGCCCGATCCAGATTGAGCGCCGAACGAGGCCTACCACCGAGGTCATCAACCAACAATAACCCGTGGGCCCACGCTCGGCCGGTGAGGGTCGGCGTGTCTTCAGCCAAGGGCGTG
>CALICC010000078.1 GCA_938049325.1 uncultured Ilumatobacter sp.
CAGCGACATGACGACCACCGACGCAGCAGCGGGTGAACGACAACTCCCCACCGACCTCGCCGAACGGTTCGTGCGCGACGGCTACGTGGTCGTTGAGGATCTCGTCTCGCCGGACGAATGCGCACGCATCATCGCCGACGGCGCCGGGTTCGCCGACGGCACCTATCCGGTGAGCAACCCGCCCGACGACGGCGACATGCTCGCCGTTCACTTTCCACACTGGGTGAGCCCAGTCGCTCAAGACGCAGTCGTTCACCCCGGCATCGCGGAGGTCGTCGGCACTGTGGCGGGTGCGCACTTGCCCAACTGGGATGGCCGAACGAAGTGCATGCAATCGATGCTGTTCTTCAAACCGCCCGACCTCCAGGGCCAAGCCTGGCATCAAGACGAACGCTTCATACCGACTCGTGACCGCTCACTCGTGGGAGCGTGGATCGCACTCGACGACGCCGACCTCGACAACGGGTGCCTGTGGGTGCTGCCGGGGTCACATCGCATGGGAATGATCCACCCGACGCGTCCTCACGAGCGACCCGACGAGTTCGATCGCAGCGATGAGGCCTACGGGTTCGACGACTCAGGCGCGATCCCCGTCGAAGTCGGCGCCGGCACCGTGGTGTTCTTCAACGGGTATCTGTTGCATCGCTCATTTCGAAACCGGTCGAACCGCACGCGGATGGCACTCGTCAACCACTACATGAACGCGTGGTCACTGCTGCCGTGGCAAGTCGGCCACGGCATCGAGGTCGGCACTGCCGATACTCGCACCATCGTTCCCGTCACCGGCGACGACCCGTACCCGCACAAGGAGATCGCCGACACTCCGGACACGACCTTCGTGCGCGCTCGCGTCGCGACACCTGAGAACGCGTCACACAACACGGGCGTACACAACGCCGAACCAACAGCCGAGAGCGAGCCGAGCGCCGACGGCGCTCCCCCACTCCGCATCGACACCGGACTCTCGATCAAGGCGTCGGTCGCCGATGTGTGGGACGTGCTGACGACCCTCGACCGATACACCGAGTGGAATCCGTACATCCTGGCCGCCGAGGGGTCGGGCACTGCTGGGTCGACGGTAGCGATCACCGCACGACCAACTGACTCGGATCGTGACGTCAACTACGACGTCGAGGTGATCTCGGTCGACGCGCCGCGCCGACTCGAGTGGGAAGGAGGCGCTCCCGACCGGTCCGTGTGGCAGACCCGCCATGTCTGGACGCTCACGGAGTCACCGGACGGCACGGACCTTCACCACTTCGAGACGTTCCACGGGACCGAGGCTCGCCCGATCTTCGACATGATCCACGAACGGCTGCGACACGACTTCGATCGCTTCAACGTTGCGCTCAAGGCCGAAGCCGAGCGCCGTTGACCTCGTGACGGACATCGGCAGTGCGTGACCGACATCGGCGAACCTCAGTGACCTCCTCAATGGCGCTCTGCCGCTTCGCGTGAAGACAGATCCAAATCTGTCCAGCTCGGCTTCAGGCAGGTCGTGCACCCAACGTGCACGCAGACATTCGCTCGATGCGCTGCGCGCGTCTCAAGGCTTCGATCAGCCGTCGAGCAGCTCTGAGGCGTTGCGCCGCCAGGCGTCGGGAAGCTCACCGAATCGTTCCTCGATTGCGCGGTACGTCGACGCGTGCGCCCGAGCGACATCGCGACGCAGGTCGTCGGGAAACTCCATCCGGTCACCAACGTTGATCGGTCGATCGAGGTCAACGTCGCGGGGCGACACCCCGAGGTAGCCGGTCACTCGCCGGAATTCGTCCTTGCCCGGATCGAAGAGGTTCTCGTAGAACACGACCAGCAGTTGAGACGCCGGAACGATCGCGTCGAGCATGTCGAGCGTGGACTCGTATCTGCCACGGAGAAGGTCGTTACGGTTGCCGAGGCGCGTTCTGGCGTCGCCGACCGCGTCGAACGCTGCGTCGACGCCGTACTTCGCGCGATGCGCCATCGCCGACCGGAACCGGTCGACCGGATCGCGCAACAAGAAGATCAGTCGAGCATCCGGAAAGGCGTCGAGCACGCCCTCGAACCCGCGCTTCGGGAGGAGAGCGTACGACGGTGTGATCTCACCAAAGGCGCGGTGCTCGGGCCGTGCTGCTGAGGTGAAGAAGTCTCGGTACCGAATGAGCGCCTCGGCTTCATCGGGCGCATCGAACACCTCGACGAGGCGCTCGAGGCGCTCCACCCGCTGCTGCTTGAACGCGGACATGAAGCTCCGACGCTCGTCGGTCTCCCCCGGTTCAAGCGGCGCTGTCTGCCATGCAGTGAGGTGTCGACGTGCGCCATCTCGCCGCTCGACCGCACGCGCGCGACCGTCGATCGGGACATCGGGGGAATACAACGAATCGAGGACGTGAAGCTCCTTCGGGTGCGAGCCGAGGATCTCCGGATGTTCGAACAGCTGGGTCGCGAGCCATGTGGTGCCGGCCTTCTGAGCTCCGATACCGAGGAAGAACTGTGCCACCACCACTCGCTTTCATCACGTCGACACCGGGGCTCAATGCTCGGTGCCGCCCCGCACGCCGTCGCGCTCGACGACGCCCACGGTAGCCGTCGCTCGCATCGCGACCGCCAATCTCGAACCACGGCTCGTCACGGCTTACGCCATTCCGAACGGGTGCATCCGATGCCTCCGGAGATCTACGGTGTGGTCTTCGGCGATGACGAGAGAACTGCGTCGACCAACACGCACCACATCGAGGAGACCTGTCATGAACGATCCGAAATTCACATCGACGATCGAGTCGCTCGACCATCTCCGTGAGCTCTACCGAGCACCAAGCGACCTCGTGCTCGGCAAGGACACCGAGACGTTCGACCAGGGTTGTATCGACTTCATCGCCGCGTCGACGTTCGTACTCCTCGGCACGTCCGATGCGAACGGACACCTCGACACGTCACCGCGGGGCGGCCCCGCCGGGTTCGTCAAGGTCCTCGACGAACACCACCTCGCGATCCCCGACCTCAACGGCAACAACCGCCTCGACTCGTTGCAGAACATCATCGAGCAGCCGAGCGTCTCGCTCCTCTTCGTCATCCCAGGTCTCGGGGAGACGCTGCGCGTCAACGGCACGGCTCAGCTCACGACCGACGACGCCGTGCTCGACCTGTTCACCGACGAGTTGCGTCGCCCGAAGTGCGCGATCGGCGTGACGATCACCCACGGGTTCATCCACTGTGCGAAGGCGTTTCGTCGCGGCGGCCTCTGGGACCCCGAGACGTGGCCGACCATCGACGACCGACCGTCCGCCGGACAGATTCTCGTCGACCACTCGGGGGCAGCCGACTTCTTGAACGGTGAGGAACTCGAGACGATCCTCGAAGAGTCGTACGTGAGCGACCTGGCCGACGACCTTCCGGAAGCGGCGCGGTCCGAGTGAGTGCGCTCGTCCACCCGTTTGCGGAGACCGGGGGCGAACCGTTCATCAACGTCGTGCGCGCCGAGGGGTCATCCGTCTGGGACGACACCGGCAAGGAGTACGTCGACGGTATGGCCAACCTGTGGCTCTGCCAGGTCGGTCACGGGCGCCAGGAGATCCACGACGCCGTCACCGCGCAGATGGCCGACGTCAGCGGCTACAACATCTTCTCCCCGTTCACCAATCCACGTGCCGACGAACTCGCCGACAAGATCGCCGACCTGTCGCCGTTCGATCAGCCCGGCGTGTTCCTCGCATGCTCGGGATCGGAGGCGATCGACACGGCAATCAAATTCGCCCGCACGCACTTCCAGCGCGGCGGCGACCCCGATCGCCAAGTCATCGTGCGTCGCACGCACGGCTACCACGGCACCAACGTCGGCGGTACGTCGGTGCAGGGAATCGAAGCGAACCGCGAGATGTGGGGCGATCTCGTGCCGCACGTGATCGAGGTCGCACACGACGACCTCGAGAGTGCCGCTCGTACGTTCAGCGAGCACGGCGAACACATCGCCGCGGTCATCAGCGAACCGGTGCAGGGCGCAGGAGGGGTTCACCCACCACCTCTCGGCTACCTCGAAGGGCTCCGCCGGCTCTGCGATGATCACGGCGCGTTGCTCATTGCCGACGAGGTGATCTGCGGTTTCGGGCGCACCGGCGGTTGGTTCGCCAGCGACACCTACGGCGTCAAGCCCGACATGATCACCTTCGCGAAAGGTGTCACCTCCGGGTACCTCCCGCTCTCGGGAGTGATCCTCAGCAACAGGATCAACGAGGCGCTGCGCGACCACGACTTCTTGCTTCGCCACGGATACACCTACAGCGGACATCCGGCGGCGTGTGCCGCCGCGTTGGCGAACATCGAGATCATCGAGCGCGACGGCCTGGTCGAGCGAGCACATCACGTCGGCCGTCGAATCTCCGGGGGCCTCGATGCGCTGACTCGCGACGGAGTCATCGCCGGATCGCGAGGCGTGGGCGCGCTGTGGGCCGCAGACATCGGACGCGACGCACTCCCCCTCAAACAACCCCTCCTCGACCGTGGTGCGATCCTCCGGCCGATCCGCGACGCTGTGGCATTCTGCCCGCCGCTGTCGACACCCGACGCACAGATCGACCGACTCGTCGACGCACTGGCGAGTGCCATCGAGGCAACGCGCGGCTCGCGCTGACGCGAGCCGATTCGTCCGGCGATGGGCGCGTGACTCACCGAGCACTCGATCTGGCGCCCAATTCTCGACGACCCACCGTTCAGGCGCCGCGCAGCGCTGATGGGGCGCTCGCACGAATTGCGCGCACCCACGCCTTCATTGCTTCGAGTTCGCCGGTCACCTCAACATCAGACAAGTCCGCCACCTCGAGGCGACCCAGCAGCATGCCGATGACGTCGAACGCAGGCCCGACGATGGCCACGTCTGAATTGCCCGATGTGCCATATCGAAGCCGCGCCGTGCCGTCGACGTGTTCGAAGATCTCATACGCCTCGCCATCGGCGTGAACCTGAAGCCCACCAGGCGTGGGACACGAGCCGAGGTGTTCGGCAAACGTGGCGAGCGCCCAGCCGGCATCGAAGCGGTCGCTCGTGACGACGGGGTCGGCGAGACGTTGAGCGCCGACGCGGGCGAGCACCGACACCAGCGGACGCAACGCTTCGCCGTCGGCCGTGAGTGCGTACATCGACCCCTTCGCAGGGGCCGGCAGCGGAACTCGATGCACGATCCCGACCTCTTCGAGACTGCGCAGCCGCGCCGTCAGCAGGTCCGTCGCCATGGCGGGTTGGCGACGGCTCAGGTCAACGAAGCGCTGCGGGCCGGGCATGAGGTCGCGCACGATCAGCACCGTCCAGCGCTCTCCGAGCAAGTCAAGCGCCACGGCCACGCCGCAAAACTGACCGTATGAACGCGATGTCATCGCGCACTTTCTAGCACGATTTCCCGATTGACTTGGATTTCTTGGTGTGGTTACTTGGATTTTTATGCACAAACTGTCGACCACGTCCGCACTCCTACTCACCTGGGCGTTCATCTGCTCGGCATGCGCATCCGGCGCCGACTCAGCTCCCTTCCCAACGGCGGACACGGAACCGACGAGCGCCGAAGCTCCTGTCGCCACGACGTCGGTCGGCACCGAGGAAACCACCAGCTCAGCAGCACGAAGCACAGCCGCGACGTGGACGACCGAGCCTGCCGCACAAGCCCAGATCGAGACCATCGACGTTCAGCTCGCCTCCGGCGTTGCCTCGATCGCCGTGATTGACAACGGTCCAAACCCGTCGCTGCCCGAAGGCGCGATCGAGCGTCGCATCGAGTTCCGCGGCGAAGAGATCTTCGCGATCGAGATCCCCGGTGACGGCCCACCGATCCTGCTCGGCCACGGATTTCCAGACAGCCTGCATCTCTATGACGAACTGTTCCCGCTCCTCGAAGGTCGACATGTGGTGGCGTTCGACTTCGTCGGGTGGGGCCGATCCTCCAAACCGATGCCAGGAATCGAGTACGAGTTCAGCACCCGCACACAGGTCGACGAACTCGATGCCGTCATCGAGGCCTACGGCCTCACCGACATGACGCTCGTCGTGCACGACCTCTCGGCCCCGGTCGGCCTCGAGTACCTGATTCGAAGCCAGGAGCGAGTCGCCGAGCTCGTGTTCTTGAACGGGCTCTGGGGCCCGTCGCCGTTCCTGACGCCGCCAAAGGGGATCGAACTCCACGCCGACCCATCACTTCAGGCTGCCGAACTGGCCGTCGAAGGCAACGCAGCAGCAACCGAGGCATACTTTCGATTCCAGATGGGCGAGTTCCTTGTGCCCTCCGAGATCAAGGCCGACACGATCGACCGACTGTGGGATCTGTTCGGTGAAGCGCGGCCTGCGTTCATGGCGATGAACGACAAGCTCTATGCCGAAGTGGCTGAGCGAGGCTCACGAGTCGACGAGATCCGAAGCCTCACCGTGCCCGTCGACATCGTGTTCGGCGGGCTCGATCCGTACCTGAGCGCGGACCTTGCGGTGGAGTTCGATCAGATCTTCGCGAACAGCACCCTCACGATCGTCGAAGACGCCGGGCACTACGTACAGATCGACGCCCCCGAGATCGTCGCGTCGGCCATACTCTCGCGCTGACTCACCGCCGGACGGGCCGCTGGGTTCACACGAGTCGAGCGTGGCGGCGCTCGCGCACCACACGTGCGATCTCGACGCCGATCAGCACCACGAAGAACTGCGCGACGCTCAGGCCGGCCATCGTTGCTCCGCCTGCGGTGCCGGCATGGAAGCTGATCGTCAGGCCCACAACAACGGCCAAGCCACCGAACAACATCGACACGACCATCATCATCGGCACCCGGTTGGTCAACAACGACGCAGTTGCTGGCGGGCCGACGAGCAAACCG
>CALICC010000079.1 GCA_938049325.1 uncultured Ilumatobacter sp.
CACGCACGCTTGGCTCCCAACGACTTCAGGGCGTCTCGCAAGAGCGTCGCACTCGGAGCGTCACTCGGCAAGTCACGCAGGACGTCGCGGATCTCGTCGCTGCCATACCCGAGCCCGGCCAGCGCTTCGCGCACTTCGGCCACGGCGGACCCGGAGGCGCCGGGTGCACCGGTGTCGAGCATTGGGAGCGACAGCCGATCGCGAAGCTCCACCATCATGCGCTCGGCAGTCTTCTTGCAGATGCCGGAGACGAGCGTGAGCGCAGCCACGTCGTTGTTCGCGACGATGTCGACGAGCGCAGCGGGCGGGTGCGTTGCCAGCACCGCCATGGCGATCGACGGACCGACCCCGTTGGTCTTGATCAACGTCTGGAACGTGATGCGTTCGTCTTTGGCACGAAAACCGAAGAGTGTCTCGGCTGTTTCGGTGACGTGGTGGTGGACGTACAGGAACGTCTCGGTGCCGGGCTCGAGTTCGGACAGCGTGCGCTCGGTGACGGCGACGTGGTACCCGATGCCGGCAACTTCGACGAGCACGCTGCCGTCGAGGTCGCGGTCGAGGATCTCGCCGCGGAGCGAACCGATCATGAGCTCGCCGCCTGTCGGAGCTGTCGTCCGATCGGCGACATCGCGAGATGCGTGAGCGCGATCGCTGCGGCATCAGCTGCGTCGGCAGGCTTCGGAAGCGTCGTGAGATTGAGGCGAGCTTGGACCATCTTCTGCACCTGTTCTTTCCCGGCACCACCCCAGCCGGCCACCGCGTCTTTGACTTGGTTGGGTGTGTACTGGATGACTTCGCAGCCTGCGAGCGCAGCCTCCGCGAGCGCCAGACCGCTCGCCTGCCCCGTGGCCATGGCCGTGCGGACGTTGACCTGGAAGAACACTTGCTCGATCGCGACTGAATCAGGTTCGAACTCGGCAATGAGCGAGGTGAATTCGAGGCGGAGGGTTGCAAGCCGTGAGGCCAACGCTTCGGAGGACTTGGTGCGGATGACACCCATGGAGATCGCCCGAGCGTTGGCGACCCCTCGGCCGTCGATGACCGCATACCCACACCGCGTCAAACCCGGATCGATGCCGAGCACACGCGTCGTTCGACTTGTTGCGGAATTTGCGCCATTTACGAACACAGGTTCGTATTGTACACCGGAGGCCTTCACCGCATGGCGATGTCTGAACCGGCGTGAAATCCGCTCGTCCATGCATTCTGGAAGTTGAAGCCACCCGTCACGCCATCGACGTCAACGACTTCCCCTACGAAGTACAGCCCATCGACGAGCTTGCTCTCCATCGTCTTGAAGTTGATCTCGTCGACCGATACCCCACCGCACGTGACGAACTCGTCCTTGTTGGTGCTCTTGCCGTTCACCGCGAACTTCGAGTTGGTGAGTTGCTCGATCAGCTTCGTGGCCTGCGCCTTGTTCAGCTCAGCCCATGTGGTGGTGTCGGGCACCTCGGCAGCGGCAAGCAGGCGCAGCCAGAACCGCTTCGGGATCGACTCGAACGGGCTTCGGGTCGACACCTGACGCTTGGCCTCCGAGCGCCGCTTCTCAGCAACAACTGATGCCGGATCGACGCCGGGCAACCAGTTGACGGAGATGCCGAAGCGATAGTCCAGAGCAGCGAGTTCGCGCGCTCCCCAAGCGGAGATCTTCAGAATTCCGGGTCCACTCAAACCCCAGTGTGTGATCAGTACGGGGCCGTCGCTGCGCAACTTGCTCTGCTCGATCCTGACTTCAGCGGGAGCGACCGCCACCCCGAGCAGTCCATCGAGCCGCGGATCCTTGATCTTGAACGTGAACAGCGACGGCGTCGCCGGCTGCAACGTATGGCCCAGGTTCGACGCGAGCTTCGCTCCGGCTGTGCGTCGAGTTCCGCCGGTCGCGATGACCACGTTGGTCGCGGTGAATCGCGTGCCGCGCTCGGTCACGACCTCGAAGCGGCCGTCGATCTTGCCGATCGACGCGACTCCTTCGGACGTTCTCACGCTGACACCGGCTGCGTCGGCAGTCGCCAGCAACGCGTCGATGATCGTCTGAGAGCTGTCGGTCACCGGAAACATCCGGCCATCGGACTCGGTCTTGAGCTCGACACCTCGACGGGCAAACCACTCCACGGTGTCAGCGGCACCAAACCGATGAAACGGACCGATCAGCGATTTCTCTCCACGTGGATAGTGCGTACTCAACTCGCGTGGTTCGAAACACTCGTGCGTCACATTGCAGCGACCACCACCGGAGATCTTCACCTTGTGAAGGAGCTGTGACGTCTTCTCGAGCACCAGCACCGACTTCGCCGAGTTCTCAGCACACGCGATCGCCGAGAAGAATCCGGCCGCGCCGCCGCCGACGACGATGAGGTCAACGAACATGTGAAATCGACCGACGCGCGTGCGGTCAGGCGAGCTTCTTGAGCTCGGCGACGAGCTCTTTCACCGGCCGGAACGTGAGCCCAGCGATCGCCCGGTGGGCATAACGGACGACGCCGTCAGCGTCCACGATGAACACACTGCGCCGCGGGAAACCGATCGGACCGAGCGTGCCGTACCGTCCGGCCACTTCCTTGTCGACGTCGGCCAACAACGGAAATGCAAAACCGTGCTTGTCGGAGAACGCCTCATGGCTCGTCACGTCCTGTGCCGAGATGCCGATGACCTGCGCGTCGAGGTCAGCGAATTGCTCGATGCCGTCGTTGTACGAGTTCAGTTGTTTGGTGCACACCGGTGTGTCGTCGCCCGGATAGAAGACGATGACGAGCGGGTTGCCGGCGAAGTCGCTCAGCGAATACTCGGCGTCGCCGGTGCCGGGCAGCGTGAAGTCGGGCGCTCGGTCGCCAACCGACAGGCTCATTCCGCTGCAGCAGCTTCCATCAGCTCATCGCTGATGTCGAAGTTGGAGAACACGTCTTGCACGTCGTCGTTGTCTTCCAAGGCTTCCATGATCCGCAGGATCGCCCTCGCATCCTTCAGCTCGGTGACCTCGATCAGATTCTCGGCGACCATCGGCGAATCCGCCGAGATCGTCTCGATACCCGCTTCTTCGAGCTTCGTCTTGACGTCGTACACGTCTGACGGCTCGGTCATGATGCGCCACCCTCCGCCTTCGGCGATGATGTCGTCGGCACCGGCTTCGAGCGCTGCCATCATCACGTCGTCTTCGGAGACGCCATCGACGGTGACGATCACCCCGCGGCGACCGAACTGCCAGCCAACAGCACCGGGTTCGGCCATCGAGCCGCCGAGTTTGCTGAAGACCTGTCGCACATCGGCACTGATGCGGTTGCGGTTGTCGGTGAGCACGTCGATCAGCAGCGCAACACCGGCGGGCGCGTACCCCTCGTACATGATCGTCTCGTAGACGACACCGTCGGAGCCTTCGCCGGTGCCGCGCTTGATCGCGCGCTCGATCGCGTCGTTGGGCATACTCGCTGACTTGGCCTTCTGCACGGCCGCTCGCAGCGAGGCGTTCATCTCAGGGTCGCCACCACCTTTGGCAGCAACTTCGACCTGGCGCGCGAGCTTGTTGAAGATCTTGCCGCGCTTCGCGTCAGCGGCGCCCTTCTTGTGCTTGATCGTTGCCCATTTGGAATGGCCTGACATGGCGCCCCTCTCAGCTCTCTCTGATCGAATCGACGAACATTTGGTGCAGACGCCCGTCGGGCGTCAGCTCCGGGTGGAACGATGACACGGTACATGCTCCCTGGCGCAGCAGAACAGGGACGCCGTCGTGCTCGGCCAAGACCTCGACGTCGGTGCCGACACGTTCCACGCGAGGCGCCCGGATGAACACGGCGTGGAACGACTCGGCCAACGCATCCACGTCGAGGTCGGCCTCGAAGCTCGCCAACTGGCGGCCGTATCCGTTTCGGCGGACCGTGATGTCGATCGCCGCGAACGAACGTTGATCCGGACGTCCGTCCTCGACCTGACTTGCGCACAGGATCATCCCTGCGCAGGTTCCGAACACCGGCATGCCGTCGCCGAGCCGTTTCGCCAGCGGCTCGAACAACTCGTTCGTCCGCAACAGGTGCGACATCGTGGTGCTCTCGCCGCCCGGCACGACGAGCGCGTCGACATCATCGAGCTGAGCGTGCGTTCGGACTGCGGGCGCCGTGACACCCAGGTCGCGGAGTCTCTGCTGATGCAGGGCAAATGCGCCCTGCAGTGCAAGAACTCCGACGATCACCAGCCGCGCTCGGCGTAGCGCGTGTTGATCTCGTCCATGCCGATACCGGTCATCGGTGCGCCGAGCCCACGGCTGACCTTCGCCAAGATGTCGGCGTCTTCGTAGTGCGTCGTTGCTTCCACGATTGCCTTGGCCCGCGACGACGGGTCGTCGGACTTGAAGATGCCCGATCCGACGAACACCGCGTCGGCACCGAGTTGCATGGCGAGCGCAGCGTCAGCGGGCGTGGCAAGGCCACCTGCACAGAACAGCGGTACGGGCAACGTGCCGGTCTCGGCAATCTCTTGCACCAGCGGCAGCGGTGCTTGCAGCTGCTTGGCCCAATCGAAGAGCTCTGCCTGATCAGCCTGGGTGATGCGCTTGATGTCGCCGGTGATCGAACGGAGGTGGCGCACCGCTTCGACCACGTTGCCGGTGCCGGCTTCGCCTTTCGAACGGATCATCGCCGCACCTTCGGAGATGCGGCGCAGTGCCTCACCGAGATTGCACGCGCCACA
>CALICC010000080.1 GCA_938049325.1 uncultured Ilumatobacter sp.
CGCTACCTCGCAGGTGAGGTCCTCGGCGCTCGGTCTGCCGAGGAACGGGAGTTTCTGGTGACGTCGAGTGTGCTCGATGAACTGACGCCGGGGGCATGTGACGCGGTCACCGGCATCGTGGGAAGTCTCGGAGTACTGCGCTCTTTGGTTGCCGACCGTGTCTTCACCGTGCTGGCGGATCCGTCGGGGCCGACGTTCATGTATCACCGGTTGTTGCGCGAGTTCCTCCAGTCGCAACTCGCCGAACGTGGTGAAGCTGAGGTTGCGCGATATCACTCGCGGGCGGCGGACTACTTCATGACGACGGCTGACACCGGTGCGGTCGTGCGGCATGCGGTCGCCGCTGGTCGCGCCGCAGACGCGATGGACCGGCTCGGCGATGAGTTCATCGATCTGGCCAACAACGGGCGGATCGAGGAGATGTGGACGTGGATCGGCATGATCGGTGCTGAGCAGGTGCTGGCTCATCCGGTGCTGTCGTCGGCGCCTGCGTGGGCGAGCCTCAACCTCGGTCGGTATGACGAGATCGATCCGTGGCTCGAGTCATTCGAGATGTTGGATGGCGTGGCGGAACAGGATCGACTGAACTTCAGGTTGCACGGCGCAGCGTTGCGGTGCCACCGCGATCGCCATCTCGGTTTACTCGACCAGGCGATCGAGTCGGCGGAAGCAGTGATGGCTGATGTCGATCGGGCATCTGGTCTCATTCCGGGCCCGACGGCGCTCGCCGCTGCCGGTGCGGCACTGGCGTTGGATGGTCGTGGTGCTCGCGCTGACGAAGTGCTGCGCCGAGCAATTGCGGAGGGTGCCGCCGTGGGCGAGCCGTCGTCGGTCGTTTTCGGATACGGCTATCTGGCCTTCGTCACCGACGATCCGGTCGTTGCGTTGGCGCACGCCGACAGTGCGTTGGCGATGGTCACAGCGCCCGAGCTCGAGCGGTTTCACCTTCCCGCCATCGCGTGGTTCGTCCGCGGGCGGTGCTCGCAACATGCCGGGCGCGTGGCTGACGCTCGAGATGAGCTCGATCGTGCCCTGATGCTCGCCGAAGCAGGTCGTGAACCGCTCGTCGAGGTGCTCGTTCTGATGCAGCAGGCGCGGCTGCATCATCTGGTTGGCGACGATGATTCGCGGAGAGAGTCGCTGCGGGCGGGGGAGCGAGTCCTGGAACACACCACCGGCACAGCGTGGCTGCATGAGCAGCTCAAAGCGGCGGGTGCTGCGACGCGGTTCGCCCCGACCGACGATGCGCACCTTCCGGTCGGAGCGCGTGAGCTCACCGGTCGCGAAATGGACGTGTTGCGGCTGCTGCCGTTCGACCTGACGCGCCGCGAAATCGCCCGGCAATTGTTCGTGTCGGAGAACACGGTGAAGACCCACCTGACGTCGATCCGGCACAAGCTGCTCGTCAGTGGCCGTCGCGACATCGTCGACCGTGCCCGCGAACTCGGTTTGCTCGATCAGCCTGCCGGGTGACTGCGACTCGTGGGCGATGGCGTCGTTCGTTGCTGCTCGCACAGTGGTGGTGTGCCGGAGAGTCCGGCACATCACCACAAAAGGACACGGCATGACGCTCTCCATTCGCAAGCAATTCGACATCGACACCGATGCCGACGAACTGTTCCGGTCGCTGACCACCAACTTCGCCGACGTGTCATCGTGGGCGAGCGGCATCGACTCGTCCGATGTCAATCCCAAGTTCGCCGAGGTCGCCGACGGCGTTCCCGGTGGACGAATCTGTCAGGTGCCAGGTTTTGGCTTCATCGATGAACAACTCGTCCGCTACGACCCCTCGTCGCGGACATTCGCCTACACCGCCGACGCGGAGAAGATCCCGGGCTTCGTCCAGAACCTGAAGAACACCTGGACGATTTCGTCGGCTGGGTCTGGGTCGACGGTCACCTTGAACCTCACGGCCGACGTGACCGGGCCGATCGGTGCCGTGATGAAACCGATGATGCGTCGCAAGTTCGACAAGACCCTCGACTCGGTCGGTGTCGACTTGAAGACGTATGCCGAGACTGGTCGAGTGTCGCCTCAGAAGTCAAAGGAGCTGGCGAAAGCCGCTCGCTGAGATTGGTGGGCTAGTTCAGGCGAGCACGGACGGCCGCCCGAATTTGTTCGTCGAACGACCGCACGTGGCCCTCGACGAGGTCGGCCGCCTTCCGTGGGTGTCCGGCCTCGAGGGCCTCGTGGATCGCCGCGTGTTCGTCGACGGCATGGCCCATGTCGGCAACGTCGGCGAGGTACATGTGCCAGAGGCGGTCGGACTGGGCGTACAGCGTGTCGAGCGTGTCGGTCAGAAACCGGTTGTCCGCCGCGCGCCAGATGATCTCGTGGCAACGGCGATCGAGTTCGATCAGCTCGTCGGGCCGTTTGCCTGGTTGCTGCGTTTCGGCGAGCACCTCGGCCATCTCTGCCCAGTCGTCGGGTGTGCCGCGTTCGGTTGCGAGGCGAGCCACGTAGGGCTCCATCACTGCGCGGGTCTCGTAGAGCATCGAGAGTTCGCCGACGTCGATTGCGCTTACGAACATGCCGCGCCGCGGAATGACGGTGACGAAGTGGTCGCGGGCGAGCCGTTGGAGCGCTTCGCGAATCGGAGTTCGCCCGATGCCGAGCGTCTCTTGCAGCTCGGCTTCGCGTACGACGTCGCCAGGCGCAAGATCGAGTCGAATGATCATCCGTCGGATCTCGTCGAAGGCTCGCTCGGCCAGCGAGATCGGGGTTGACACGTCGGTCATACTCTGTTGATATATCACCACTGTCAACCCATCGCAATCAGCGGGTGCCGCGCGCCGGCCGACTGCGCATGCTGCGTCACGAAAAGAGCTGCCATGAGCGAGCAAGAAGTTCCCACCAGCGCCAACGTCGTCATCATCGGCGCGGGCATCGTCGGTAACTGCCTGGCAGGCCATCTTGCTCGCCTCGGCTGGACCGACATGGTGCTGCTCGACAAAGGCCCCCTGCCCAATCCGGGAGGTTCCACGGGCCACGCGTCGAACTTCATCTTCCCGGTCGACCACAACAAGGAGATGGCGCTGCTCGGTGTGCAGAGTGCCAACCAATACCGCGACGTCGAGCGCAGCGTCGACTCCGGTGGCATCGAGGTCGCCCGCAGCCAGGAGCGCATGGACGAGTTCCAGCGTCGTATGACCTCGGCCAAGGCGTGGGGCGTCGAAGCAGAGCTGCTCACGCCGGCACAGGTCAAGGAGCTCGTGCCGTTCATCTCCGAAGACGTGATCCTCGGCGGGTTCCACTGTCCGACGGTGAGCGTCGTCGATTCGCTCGACACCGGCACGTTGTTCCGCAACGAGGCTGTGCAAGCGGGTGTCTTGGACGTGTTCGCCAACACTGAGGTGCTCGACGTCGAAACCGAAGACGAGCCCGGCACCGGACTGCAGAAGGTCACCGCCGTCGTCACCGACAAAGGTCGCATCGAAGCCGAGTACGTCGTGATCGCGTGTGGCGTGTGGTCCAACCGCATCGCCAACATGGCGGGTGCCACGATCCCGCTCGTCCCGGCCGTGCACCAGATGGCTGACGTCGGCCCGATGGACGTGCTCGCAGAAACGAACAGCGAGATCAGCTACCCGATCGTTCGCGATATGGACACGTTCTGCTACGAGCGTCAGTCATCGGGATCGATGGAAGTGGGCTCGTACGCCCACCGCCCGATCCTGCACCATCCAGATGACATTCCCAGCAATGAGGAAGCCGCACTCAGTCCGACCGAGATGCCGTTCACACCCGACGACTTCGACCAGCAGATGGAAGAAGCAATCGAGCTCATGGACATGCTCGGCGACGCCGAGATCAAGTACGCGATCAACGGTCTGCTGTCGCTCACTCCCGACGCGATGCCATGTTTGGGTGAAACGATCGAGGTGCGCAACCTCTGGTCGGCCGCTGCGGTGTGGGTGAAGGAGGGGCCGGGCATGGCGCAGGTCGTGGCGGAGTGGATGACCTACGGCTACCCGCGAGTGATCGACGCACATGGCGCCGACATCGCCCGCTTCTACGACCACGAGCGCAACGACGAGCACATCTGGAGCCGCGCCGAAGAGCACTTCAACAAGACCTACGGCATCGTGCACCCCGCCGAGCAGTGGGAGAACCGCCGCAATTTGCAGGTGTCACCACTCTTCTCGCGTCAGGAAGCTCTCGATGCGTTCTTCTTTCAGGCCCGAACCTGGGAGCGTCCGCAGTGGTACGGCGCCAACGAGGACTTGGTCGCTCGCTACGAAGTAGCCAATCGTGACG